>JAJFIM010000279.1 GCA_021774995.1 Alphaproteobacteria bacterium
TTTTGCGGCTCACCACGTCGACACGGTCCGCCACCATGAAGACCGAATAAAACCCAACGCCAAACTGCCCAATGAGCTGCGTGTCCTTGGCGGCGTCGCCTGAAATCTGCGCCGCGAATTGGTCCGTGCCCGAGCGGGCGATAGTGCCCAGATGCTCAATCAGTTCGGCCTCATTCATCCCGCAACCGTTATCGGCGATTCGCAGTATCTTGCTTTTCTTGTCCGCGGTGATCTCAATGCGAAATTGCGGTTCGCCCTCAATCAAGCCCGGCGTTGTCAAGGACATGTAGCGTAATTTGTCGCAGGCGTCAGAAGCGTTTGAAATCAACTCGCGCAAAAAAACTTCGCGCTCGGAATAAACCGAATGCACCATCAGGTGCAGAATTTTCGAGACCTCCGCTTGAAAATCATGTGTCACAGGGCTCTTAGCGGAATCTTGCGTAGCGTCAGTCATCTTCATTTCCGGTTCATTGCTGAAGTTTACGATATCGCCGCCATATCGAGGCTGACGCCTCTCAGATAATCCACCGTTGACGCAGGATCAAGTCCTCACTCAGCCGGAGGCTCAAGAAGATCTTCCAAAGGCTTTGTCATTTGGTCATATTTGTATTTGGGAATGGCGAAAGCCCAACCTGCGAGGCGCCGATTCAGCGCCGCCGCCTCATTCTCTGTTTTAGCCGCACTGGCGCCGGCGTCCTCAACTTCGGAAACGCCCTCACCATCAAAAACGTCCGCCTCGGCGCCCTTTTCCGGCGTTTCATCTGAGAGTTGCTGCGCGGGTTCTGCTGTCGACGGGGCTGGCATGGGGGCCGCCACAGCCTTCATCCAATATTTTTCATCCCGCGCCGCCAGCTCCAATTCAAGAACAATGCCGCCAAATGTCGTGTAAACAACCCGGGCGACGGTGCCGGAGCTAAAATCCACCTCATCTGCGCGCCGCACATCCTCCACCAACAGTCCCACCGGCGCAAAAGCGGACGCGTTAAGCGTGTAGGCGGGCTGGGGCGTGCGCCCCTGCGGCGGGTTTTCCAGGGCGACATCCGTCTCATCCGGGCTGGGACGGAAAAGTTTATAGGCCGCCCCCTCCGGCGGCGCCAACTCAAACGCAGCGATATCGGCGCGCGACAACGCCAGCACAGAGCGCGTCATCCAATCAATGGCAAGCGGTTTTACGTCAAGCCGTCCGCGCGCCATCCAGGTTTGCTCGACGGCCGGGGTGCGGACATAAAATTGCGCCCGCCCATCTGATGTGCGGGCCTGTTGCCGGTCACCCACGACCAGACTGGCAAGTTCTTGCCCGCCGCGCCACACGGAAAATTCAATACCACGCCCCCCGTCTTGAGGCGCGCCCAAACCCAATGCCGGATAGCGCGCGGGACGCGTGGTCTTGGGCTCAACTAGCTCAAGCTCCGACAAGGCCAAAAGCGCCGCTCGTACTGAGTTCACAGCCGCCGGGTAATTATCTTTTTGAGGGATCAGCCAGTCTCCTCGCGCGGTTTTGACAATATCGAACGCCGCATCTTTTGATCGAACCGCCAAGCGGTCAATCTCATCTAATTGGCCCTTGAGATCCGCAAACATCATTTGCGGGATGAAAGCGGGCGATACTCTGGATTTTTGCGTTCCCAGGACGTAAGCCACTCCCGCCACGGCAATGGCGGTGACCACGACCAATACAAGGCCGGGCGTAGAAATTTTCGCGACTTTCGTCATGCGCCAGAGCCGGAATGGGCGGGGCTTGCCCGCCCGCCGCCGGGCGCACGGCGGCGGCGCATCCACGCCAGCGCCACGGCAAACAGCACAACAAAACTCGGCATCACCGCGATATTGATAAACCGCACGCGGGTTTCCAAACCCTCAATATCACTCCTGAGATTGTGCTGCACGGCCCGCAATTGCGCCCGCGTATCAAGCAATTGCGCCTGGAAACGCGCAAATTCCTGTTCCTCTTCCGGCGTCAACGCCATCCCCCCCGGACTCCCTTCGGACGCTCCCGCCGCTGTTTGCAAAGCCGCGAGCCGCGCCTCCGTCTCCGACAATCGTTTCTCAAGCAATTCCTGCTCGGCGAGAAACTTCATATCGGCCTGACGGCGCAAATCTTCAATCGCGGTGAGCGGGCGATCATCGCGCGCCCTGCTGCGCAGAGAAATAAGATCGTTGGAGCCCATAAGATTTTCCACCGCATTCATCACGAAAGTTCCATTATCGGCAGTGGGCACGACAATGCGTTGGCCTAAAATATTTTGAACTTGCACCCAAAACCGGTCGTCGAACAAATCCGCATCCGCCACCAGAATGAGATTTACAGGCGCGGTGGAAGAGGCGAGATGTTTCACCGGAGCCGCATCATCACCCGTCTTTTGAGCGTCATTTTCCAAGGCCATTTCAGAGGAAGGGGGCAATGCATCGTCTTGGGTTTCTTCTGTTTCGATTTCTTCTTCGCGCGGCGGCCCATCGGGAAAAGCGCTCGTCACGTCTCCCGATATGCGCGCCGCAATTACATAAGATTCCGGCGTGGCTTGAAAGGAGGTCACCAGATCGTCCGGATTGAACGTATTGGCAATTTCATCGGCCTCCAGCGTCATAGAATTTTTGGTTGTGCGCACCAATGGCGTGAACTGCGTCGTTGCGTTTTCGAGAGGGGAAAAATACCCAGCGCCTGCGATATTCAATTGACTGATAGTGGACGTCACCAGATCATCAGTGGCGACGTCACTGTTCGTTAAGCCTAGCCACACCACATAATCGCTATAAGGCCGGCTGGATTGCGCCGACGCCTGAACCCGCAAAGCGCGAGACAGATCCGCCGCCACGACGCTGGAATCATAGGCAATTCCCCAGCTTTTCAACAGCGGCTCCAGATCCGAAGCCCGGCCCGGCCCCGGCAACCCTTGAGCCGGATTACTCAACACCTCATTCAGCTCCAGCAAAGGATCAAGAAACGCTATCACCCGCCCCCCGGACAAAACGAATTGATCCAACGCATAAAGCGTCTTTTCTGACAAAGCCGCGGGGTGCACCAGCATCAGCACATCCACGTCATCGGAAATATGGTCTGTATCCTGATTGATGTTCTCAACCTCAAAAACAGACGTCAACTGATCGTAAATTACGAAAGGCTGAGACTGCCCTTGCATGGCGGCCATCGGCCCTCCCAGACCGAATTCAAGGGGGAGCGAACTGAGCAGGCCTAACACCGGCTTTTTAATGAGCGTCAGACGATAAATAAGATTGGTCAGATCGTATTCGAGAAAAGCCTCGCGATCCTGACTGAAAAAGGGAATCGCCTCGCGGCCATCCACCGCATTCGTTCCCACCAAGCCAAAGTAAAGATTATCGCCCGTATCAGTTGGAATCGCTGATATCCCAAGCGCAACGGCGCGGTCTTCATCCTGACTGAACGGCTCAGGATTGACGATTTGTAAAATCAGCTTGCCTTGCGCATGGTTCTGATATTCAAGCAGGAGATCGCGCACTTGACCGCCATAGACCCGGATCTGCGGATAGCGGTTGGCCATCTGCTCGGAAAAAAAGAAGCGCAATGTCACCGGCTCATCAAGGCCGCGCAGAATATTGATCGTCCCCTGGCTCAGTGTGTATTGCTTCGTTGCCGTAAGGTCTATGCGCGCGCCGCGCAACGCAAAATCAGATATGATGATGACGGCGAAAAACAAAACCGTCGCCAGCGCAATGCTGAGGGGCGCTCCGGATGTTCTGTTAGAAAATATCATTGCCAAATTTCCTCACCCAGCCTTGCGCTGTTCAATAAGAACGGTATTGACAAACAGCCAGAACCCGATCAGGGCGGCAAAGAAAACAAGATCCCTCAAATCTATCACGCCTTTTTGAATCGACTGAAAATGCGACAAAAAACTGAAAGAAGCCACTGTATTGATTACAAATTGCGGCGCCCATCCGCTTACGGCGTCGAGAACTAAGGGCAGGCCGCTCGCCATAAACAAAAAACAAACAACCACCGACACCACGAAGGCGATCACCTGATTACTGGTCATCGCCGAAATTGCGGCGCCGATGGCAAGATAACCGCCGGCCAACAAAAAGCTCCCCACATAAGAAGCGATGATCACGCCGTTATCCGGATCGCCCAATAAGTTCACCGAGATCCAGATGGGAAACGTCAAGATAAGCGCAAGTCCGGCGAACGCCCATGCGGCGAGAAACTTTCCCAACACGGACGCCCATATGGGAATGGGTAATGTCAGCAGAATTTCCAAGGTGCCCGACTTGCGCTCCTCCGCCCATAACCGCATAGAAATTGCTGGGATGAGAAAAAGATACAGCCAGGGATGAAACATGAAAAAAGCTTGCAGATCCGCACGGCCCGCGCGGAAAAAATCGCCGATATAGAAAGTGAAGACGCCCGTCGCGAATAAAAAGGCGACAATAAAAACAAAAGCCAAGGGCGTTGCGAAATAGCTGGCCAATTCACGTTTGAAGATGTTCCAGACCTGACTCACTGGCCGGCCCCGCCATTGCCGGCATCCGCAGTGGTGCAGGCGCGAAACACATCCTCCAGCCTGCCTGATTCCGCGACAAGGCTGCGCACCTTCCAGCCTCGCTCCGTCACCAGTGCGCTGACTTTCTCGATCAATCTTTGTCCAGGCTCGGGGAAAAGCGTCAACACAGCCCCGCCCCCGCGCATATCCCCGTCTAATGAAATATCGAGCATATCATTGACGCCGGGCAAGGCTTTGAGCGCTTTGCGCGCGCCCTGCGCGTCCGTTGAATTAACCTCTACGGTCACAGCATCCTGATAGCGCGAGCGCGCCGCCAATTCCCCCGGCGTCCCATCAGCCACAATGGCGCCGCGATCTATAATGATGGCGCGCGAGCACACGGCGTCCACTTCTTCCAAAATATGCGTTGAAATAATGATGGCCTTGTCTTTGGCCATGGAAGCAATCAGACGGCGCACTGCAAATTTCTGATTGGGGTCGAGACCATCCGTCGGTTCGTCCATGATTAGTACTGGCGGATCGTGCAAGATAGCCTGGGCGATTCCGACGCGCCGTTTAAAACCCTTGGACAATGTGTCGATTGACTGGTGGAGCACTTGGGCCAATTGCGTGCGATCCACGGCGATGGCCACGGCGCGTTCTTTTTCTACGCCCTTAAATCCGCGCACGGCCGCCACAAAATTTAGAAATTGATGTGGCGTCATTTCTCCATAAGCGGGCGCGCCTTCGGCCAGATACCCCATTTCCCCTTGCGCGCCGATGGGATCGCGCGCGACGTCATAGCCGCTGACAAACACCGATCCTGCGCTGGGAGCCAGATAGCCGGTGATCATCTTCATTGTGGTTGATTTTCCGGCGCCGTTAGGACCTAAAAACCCCAACACTTCACCCTTGTCCACAGAAAAACTGACCCCGGCAACTGCTTTAATCGGGCCAAAAGTCTTCGCCAGTCCGTTTATGTCGATGAGCGGCTGAGGCATTGATGCGGGGGAGAGCCTTTTTGAAAAAATCGCCGAAATATTTTGCGATACGCCGCCAATGCGGGGCGCGCGAAGGCATAGTCCATAATCAAAGGCGTCCCGTCAATCAAGTCTTGCCTGAAAGCGTACCTCGAGGCAAACTAGTCCGCGCGGCAATCCGCCCCTTCTCTACAAAGCTTTCCTTCATGGCGATACAGCGATCAACCAAACCCGCCAAACCTTATGCGCTGGCGCATATGCCGCCAACAGTCTTCGCAGTCGTAATGGGAATCACCGGGCTCGGCCTGGCGTGGTGGACGGCGGCGGAAGCGCTCGGCCTCACAGTGATGATCGGCAAGATTCTTGTTCTTGCGGGGGCCGGATTGGGCATTTATCTCATCTGCGTCTATGGTTTGAAAATATTGATGCGCCGGGACGCGTTCAAATCAGACGCCCAAGACCCCAATATTTCAAATTATTTTTCCGCCCTCACCCTCAGCCTCATGCTTGTTGCCGCAGGATTGCTGAAATTCGCTCATGGGGCCGGCGCCGCGCACATCGTGTGGCTCATCGCCGCTCTTTTCCATTTTGCCTTAACCATTCGGCAGATCCGGCTGTGGATCACCCACAATCATGAGGTCACCGC
>JAJFIM010000280.1 GCA_021774995.1 Alphaproteobacteria bacterium
GTTTGCGGCGCGAAATATTTTTTTCTAACGCCCGTTCTTGGGCACGCGTAAGACAGCGCCAACATGGATGCGCGCCGGATGGTCGCCAGAAGGGCTTTCTTTTCGGTCATGCCCACCCCTGCGCAAGGCGCGGGATAATCATACATTGCCTGCGCCGCGGCGATGATCGGGCGATAGCCTGTGCACCGGCACAAATTACCCGCCAGCGCGTCATTGAGCGCGGGCGCGTCCACCGGACCTTTGTTCAAATAATGGGCGTAAAGCGACATAACAATGCCCGGCGTACAAAACCCGCATTGCGAGGCGTGATAATCCACCAAGGCTTGCTGAACCGGATGAAGTCTCCCATCCGCCCCGCGCAAACTCTCAACCGTCACTAGCTCTTTGCCATCCAATGCGGGAATAAAAAGAAGACACGCATTAACAGCGCGGTAGCGCACATCGTCCCGCGCCATCTCGCCGATGACGACCGTGCAGGCGCCGCAATCACCTTCCGCGCACCCCTCTTTGGTTCCGGTGCGCCGCCGGTGCGTCCGCAGGAAATTTAATACGGTCAGTTCAGGGTCCGCGTCATGAACGGTCTGAATCTCCCCGTCAAGAAGGAAGCGAATGACATTTGGCACGTCTTAACTGCCTCGATATGTGCTGTACCCATAGGGCGAGAGAAGCAGAGGAATATGATAAGAGGACCCAAGCTCCGCAACGCCAAATGAGATCGTCACCACATCTAAAAAAGCCGGATCGGGCAGATCCATCCCCGCGGCGCGAAAATAATCCGCAACGTCAAATTCCAATCGATAGCGGCCGATTTTCATGTCCACGCTTTCAAGAAGCGGCGCCGCGCACCGGCCGTCTTCGGTTGTACGGGTCTCGCTAAGCAGGGCATCCCCTTGCGCGCCGCCCCCGCACGCATAAAGGCGAATCGCCACGCCCCCCGCCGGACAGCCACGGGCCGTATCCAAAATATGCGTCGTTAAACCGGACAAGCCTCTTCCTCCTACGGGCTAAAATATTGCAGTCAGCCACAGGCTCGCACAATATCATTCAATATGCAGTGCATTTTGTTGACAATCAATGGCTATATTACTTAACAATCTATCGGACAAACTGAATAAGACGCGGGCTTCGCGTCACGCAGCGCGGCCCCGAAAAGACGGATCTTGGTGAATTCAATGCCCTCTTCCTATCCGCGCGACATGATCGGCTATGGTCAAACCCCGCCCCATCCCAATTGGCCCGGCGGGGCGCGGCTGGCGCTTCAGGTCGTTCTAAATTATGAGGAGGGCGCTGAAAATTGCGTGCTCCACGGCGATCCGGGCGCTGAAACATTTCTCTCCGAGATGATCAACGCGCCGCCCGTGCCCGGCGCCCGCCATATGAGCATGGAATCGCTTTACGAATACGGCTCCCGCGCAGGGGTATGGCGTCTTCTTGGCCTTTTTCGCAAACACGAGATCCCCGTCACCCTTTTCGCTGTCGCCATGGCGTTAAACCGCAACCGGGCGGTGGCGGAGGCCGCGCTAAAAGACGGCCATGAACTCTGCTCCCACGGGCTTCGCTGGATCAATTATCAGGACATCGACATCGAGACCGAACGCGCGCATATGGCGCAAGCCATCGCCCTGCACGAGCAAGTCACAGGGTCGCGTCCGCTGGGCTGGTATACCGGCCGCACCAGCCCCAACACGCGCCGCCTCGTCATGGAAGAAGGCGGGTTTCTCTACGACGCCGACGACTATAGTGACGATCTACCCTTCTGGGTCCGCAAGGCCGGCGCTCCCCATCTGGTTGTTCCGTATACGCTCGACGTCAACGATATGCGTTTTGCCACGCCGCATGGGTTTAATTGCGGCGATCAGTTTTTCACCTATCTCAAAGACACATTTGACGCGCTTTATGCGGAAGGCGAAACCCATCCTAAAATGATGTCCCTCGGTCTTCATTGCCGGTTGGGGGGGCGTCCGGGGCGCAGCGCGGCGCTTGATCGCTTTTTCGCCTATGTCAAACAATTCAGCGACGTGTGGATCTGCCGGCGCATCGATATTGCCCGGCATTGGCGCAGCAAACACCCCTTTAACGCCCCAAACCCGTCATGAATGAAAAAGTGACGATACCCTTGAAAGACAAACCAAGCAGTTTAAGCAAGACCGCTTTCCTGGCAATTTACGGGGGCGTTTATGAAAATTCGCCCTGGGTCGCCGAAGCGCTCTGGGACGCCGGAACCCACGACAAGATCGATCATGTTGAAGGCTTCGCCAAGGCCGCAAAATCCTTTGTCGATCAGGCGGACGATAATGCTAAATACGCACTGATCCGCGCGCATCCCGATCTGGCGGGACGCGCGGCGGCGGCGAATTCCTTAACCCATTCTTCCGCACAGGAACAATCATCAGCCGGACTTGATAATTGCAGCGCCGAAGAGTTAGAGCGTTTCCAAACGCTCAATGCGGCCTATAGGGCCAAATTCGCGTTTCCCTTTATTTTGGCCGTTAAGAATATGCACAGATCGGAAATTCTGGACGTGTTTTCCCGGCGACTCGAAAACTCCGCACCCCAGGAATTTCAAGCCGCCATGGCTGAAATTCATAAAATCGCAGCTCTGCGGCTAAACGCGCTTGCCGCAGCGCCAGACAAATCCAGCGCACTCAACCAATCATGAAAAACCCCCTTAACACGCCATGGATCAACCTGGCGCAACCACGCCTGGGCGCACAGGCCGTTTTTGCCACAGATGATTTCTTTGCGCCCAAAGAGCGCCTTATCTTGCCTGAAGAACCGGTTTTCATCCCCGATAAATTTGACGATAACGGCAAATGGATGGACGGTTGGGAAAGCCGCCGCCGCCGCGACGGGGGATATGACGTGTGCATCGTGCGTCTTGGTCAGCGGGGGCAAATCAAGAGCATCGATATCGACACGGCGCATTTTACGGGAAACTTCCCGTCCTCCGCTTCAATTGACGCGTGCCTCTGCGGCGATGTCATGCCAGGCGCAGATGAAGCGTGGACGCAGATTTCCCCTCAAAAAGAGCTTCAGGGAAACAGCCATAACCGTCTCGCCGTCAAGTGCGACAAGGCTTTTAGTCATGTGCGCTTGAACATTTATCCCGATGGCGGCGTAGCGAGGCTGCGCGTTTACGGTCGCATCGATATAGATTGGTCTCAAATCAACCCTGAAAAAACCATCGATCTGGCGGCGCTTGAAAACGGCGGCCGGCCCATTTTTGCTAATGACGAACATTTTGGGCGTTTGGAAAACATCATCGCGCCGGGGCGGGCGATTAACATGGGAGATGGGTGGGAAACAAGGCGGCGGCGCTCCCCCGGCAATGATTGGGGAATCCTCGAACTCGGGCGCGCAGGCGTCATTGAGAAAGTTTTGATCGACACGAGTTACTTCAAAGGGAATTATCCCGATACGTGTTCTCTACAGGCCAGCTCCGGCACTATTGACCATATTGAAAATCTGGAAGAGCACTCCGCCTCCTGGCCCACTCTTTTGCCCGCGCAAAAATTATCCATGGACCGGGAGCATGTTTTTCAGACCGCAATCACGTCCCATGATCCCGTGCGCTTAATCCGCGTGAACAACATTCCCGACGGCGGCATTGCGCGGCTGCGTCTGTTTGGAAAGATCAAACCCTAACGCCAGTCCCGTCAGCCGCGCCGCGCTCAAGTGCTTTTAAGCGCTTTGGCGTTTTTTGGCCATTTCAAGCGCCCGCGGCGGAAAGGATTTATGTTTGAGGATTTCCTCCTCGCTCAATCCATCCAGTTCGTGTGGAAAGACGAGCCATTCCTCCGTTTCATGAATATAGAAATCAGGCACGCGGTTCGTTTTGTTTTTCCCAGGCTTATAATAGACGGTTGCCACGCGAATATCTCCAGGGGTATTCCGGCGGCACCGCGTCGTAAGCTCCTTTATGATGGCGTCCACTGAGCGGCCCGAATCAAACACGTCATCCACAATCAACAATTGATCATCCGCATTGATCGTGTCCACGAGATATTCGAGCCCATAAACGCGCACGACATC
>JAJFIM010000029.1 GCA_021774995.1 Alphaproteobacteria bacterium
GATCCGGCATGCGTCGGTCCGTCAGCGCCCACAAGACCCGCGCGGTCCATGGCAAATCTAACCGGCAACCCTTGAATGGCGACATCGTGGACAACTGAATCATATCCCCGTTGCAAAAAAGTCGAGTAGATCGCGGCAAAAGGCTTCAAGCCTTCAGACGCCAATCCGGCCGAAAAGGTCACCGCATGCTGTTCTGCAATCCCAACGTCAAATATGCGATCAGGGAAAACGCTGGCAAATTTATCAAGTCCGGTCCCGCCCGGCATCGCCGCTGTAATTGCGACAATCTTGTCGTCACGCTTGGCTTCATCAATCAGGGTCTGCCCAAACACGCCGGTGTAACTGGGGGCGTTAGGCTTGCCCTTCTTTTGCGCGCCCGTGACGACATCGAATTTAGCAACGCCGTGATATTTATCGTCGGCGGCTTCCGCGGGGGCATACCCCTTGCCCTTCTGCGTGATGCAGTGAACAAGAATTGGACCTTGCTTCATCTCACGAACATTTTTCAGCACAGGAATCAAATGATCTATATTGTGCCCATCGATTGGCCCAACATAGAAAAAACCGAGTTCTTCAAAAAGAGTCCCCCCGGTCGCCATTCCTCTGGTGTACTCTTCAGCCTTGCGCGCTGTTTCGGATACGGAACGCGGCATTTTTTTCGCCAGTTCTTTTGCGATGTGACGCACTTCTTGGTAGGGGCGCGATGACAGAAGCCGCGCCAGATAAGCGCTCATGGCGCCCACAGGCGGCGCGATTGACATCTCGTTGTCATTGAGAATGACGATAAGGCGGCTGTCCATTGCGCCGGCATTGTTCATTGCTTCATAAGCCATGCCCGCACTCATGGACCCATCGCCGATCACCGCAATGACATTGTTTTCGCCGCCGGTGAGGTCCCGCGCCACAGCCATGCCCAGACCGGCGGAGATGGATGTCGCCGCATGAGCAGCGCCGAACGGGTCATATTCGCTCTCAGATCGCTTGGTAAAGCCGGATAGGCCTCCTCCTTGACGAATGGTGCGGATGCGATCCCGACGCCCGGTCAATATTTTGTGAGGATAGCACTGGTGACCCACATCCCAGATCAATCGGTCTTGAGGGGTGTTGAACACGTGATGCAGGGCAACCGTAAGCTCCACAACGCCCAGCCCAGCCCCCAGATGTCCCCCGGTAACGGAAACCGCATCAATGGTTTCGCTACGCAGTTCATCAGCCACTTGCCGCAATTGCTTGCGGTCAAAATCCCTCAAATCCGCCGGAAAATGAACCTGATCCAACAACGGCGTTTCAATTCTACCTGGCACCTAAATGGTCCTCCACTACACGACTTTATCTTACCGGCCATTGTCGGCCGTTTCATTTTTCTAGTCTATTTATGGCGCGTCAGAACAAATTTGCTGACTTCCCTCAAAAGTTCCGCTTTTTCGTCAAACAAATCAAGGTGCGTTCTGGCCTGAGAGGCCAAGATCTCCGCCTGTTCACGCGAACGCTCCAGGCCGAGAATGGAGATAAAGGTCGCCTTCCCGCTATCCTGGTCCTTGCCTGCAGATTTCCCCATAATATCCGGGTCGCCTTCGACGTCGAGAAGATCGTCAACCACCTGGAAAGCTAAACCCAGATCGTGCGCAAAAGCCCTTAAAGCCTGCGTCGATTCTTTTGAAGCCCGCCCCATGATGGCCCCGGATTCACAGGCGAAGGCAATCAGCGCTCCGGTCTTCATCTGATGTAACCGCGTGACCATCCCAATATTGGATTCTATATTCTCGCATTCAAGATCAATCATCTGCCCCCCAACCATGCCATGACAGCCGGCGGCTCTGGAAAGCGCAGCCGTCAGTTGGCAACGGATATAGGGATCTGAGTGCGTCAGAGGATCGCTCAGTATTTCAAACGCCATTGCTTGCAGTGCGTCTCCAGCCAGTATTGCCGTCGCTTCGTCAAACTGCACATGCGTTGTGGGCTGTCCGCGCCGTAATGTGTCATTATCCATGGCGGGCAGATCATCATGAACAAGTGAATAGGCATGAATGCATTCAACCGCAATCGCCACGCGCACCATGTTCACTTCATCAACGCCAAACAGATGGCCGCTTTGCAGCGCCAGAAAGGGCCGCAGACGTTTGCCCCCCGTCATGGCGTAGCGCATGGCTTCGAGAAGTCTCGCTTCTGCGTCCTCTGGGCGCGGTAAAATTTGATCCACCGTTCGCGCAACCAATTGCGCGGTGTCGCGTAAAGCGTCTTCCAGCGTCATATTCGTCTTCATATCCTGTTGAATAAATTCGAACTAAAACAAACCATCATGAAATATCAACGTCCTCAGAAGATACCGATCCGTCTGCAGACAAAGTAAATTTCTCCACTTTGGATTTCGCCGCCGTTAATTTGGCTTCACAGTGCGCTTTAAGCTGAGTGCCGCGTTCATAAAATTCAATTGATTTCTCAAGGTCCACATTCCCAGCTTCCAGCTTTTCGACAATAGCCTCAAGCTCACTCAAAGCGTCTTCAAAGCTAAGAGATTTAATATCCTCAGAAATTTTAGCCGGGTTGGATTTCGCCATTTTCCCCTCGTTTAAGCCAGTTCGACGGCTTAAGCCAAGCCGCGCGCCACGTCAACATTGTTAGACTTACGAACCAAGGGAATTCACGCGGCCATCAACGCGGCGACGTGGGCCGCCGCGCTGGTCCCCAAGGCTTCCAGATTATAGCCCCCTTCGAGAACCGAGACCACGCGCCCATTGCAGCGGCGCGCGGCCACATCGCACAATGCTTGCGTAACCCACGCAAAGTCCTTCTCTGTCAACGATAATTGCGCGAGAGGGTCATCAATATGGGCGTCAAATCCCGCTGATATCATAACCAGATCCGGGGCGAAGGCCTCCAACGCCGGCAATATGCGCATTTCATAGGCTTGCCGAAACAGCGCAGGGTCTGAGTGCGCCACAAGAGGCGCATTGACGATATTACCCTGATCATGGCGCCCCGCCTCTGTTTCAGAGCCGCTGCCCGGATAAAACGGGGCTTGATGGGTTGAGGCGTAAAAGAGGTCCGGATCGTCCCAGAAGGCGGCCTGGGTCCCGTTCCCGTGATGCACGTCAAAATCAACCACCGCTACGCGGCGCGCACCATGGGCGGCGCGGGCGTGTAATGCGCCGATGGCGATGGAATTAAAGAAGCAAAAGCCCATCGCCTTTTCAGGCTCAGCGTGGTGTCCCGGCGGTCGCACAGCGCAAAAGGCGTTGTCAGCCTTTCCCGCCATCACGTCATCGACCGCCGCCGCAACGGCGCCCGCCGCGCGCAACGCCGCCGCGCGCGTACCAGGCGAAGCGGACGTATCGGGATCAAAGGCGTGAAACCCGCTCAGGGGCATGACCGCCATGATTTTTTCGACAAAATATTCCGGGTGGACCCGCATCAATTGCGCAGGGGTTGCTAGAGGCGCAACTTTACGCATCAAAGGCTGAAAATCGGGCGCCTCCAGGCCGGACAAAACAGCTTCAAGCCGTGCGGGCCGCTCCGGATGTCCTTCCGGGACGCTGTGATCAAGGCAAGCCTTGTGGGCATAGAGTAAAGTAGTCATCAAAAAGCGCCCGCCATAGCCAAACACTCATCTACGGCGCCTCAGGGCCGCGCGTCATTGCCCAGTTTACGCGCCAGATAGACGAATTCAAGCGCCCTCATAGTCGCCGTCTGTTCCAGATTGGCGGCGCCCGCATGGCCCCCTTCTATATTCTCATAATAAAAATAGGGATGTCCGTAGGCGGCTAATTTGGCGGCCATTTTCCGGGCGTGCCCCGGATGCACCCGATCATCTTTGGTCGAGGTGAACAAATAGACTTCCGGATACGCGCCATCAGGATCCACATTATGGTAGGGCGAATAGGTTTTTATATAGTCCCACATATCCGGATCGTCCGGATCGCCATATTCGGCCGTCCAACTGGCGCCCGCCAACAACTTGTCATAGCGGTACATGTCCAATAAAGGCACGCCGATGACCGCGGCGTTATACAGCTCGGGCCGCTGGGTGACCATAACGCCGGTCAGCAAGCCGCCGTTGGAGCGGCCAATAATGCCGGTATGCGCGGGCGAAGTAAGGCCCGAGCTTTGAACCGCCTGCGTAACGGCGGCAAAATCGTCATAGGCGCGCTGACGGTTTTTCAACAGCGCCGCTTTATGCCATTTGGGTCCGAATTCGCCGCCCCCGCGAATATTGGCGATGACATAGACCCCGCCCTTCTCGAGCCAAAGTTTCCCGACGAGCGCGTTGTAGGTCGGCAATATGGCGATGTCGAAACCGCCATAGCCATATATGAGCGTCGGCGCCGCGCCGTCAAAAGCCACATCTTTTTGGCGGATGACAAAGTAAGGGATCTGGGCGCCGTCCTTGCTGATCGCCTTTGCTGTCTCAATAATAAGATTTGACGCATCGAACTGCGCCGTCAGGGATTGTATATCGACCCGCTCATCGCTTTGAACATTCAGCAAAGACAACCGATCCGGCGTCAGTGCGTCTTCGACGGTCACCAGCAAATCATCGCTGCCTGAATCCGCAGAAGAGATTGACGCAATGATGTTGCTTCCCAGATCAATCGACCGCCCGCTCCATCCGGCGGCGGCGTCATAAGCATAGGCGTAAATCCGGCTGGTCACGTCCTCCAATACATGGATATAGACAGCCTGGGCGCCTGGCGCGACGGCGTTTCCCAAGCTTTCCGTGATCGTGGCGTTATCGGCCGGTTCTATCAGCAGTTCGACATTGGGCAAATCGCCGGTCTTCAGAAAGTCAGCCAGCGAAAAACTGATCAAGCTTCCCTCTTTGTATGTGGCGCCGGCGTTCTCCCAATCATCTTTGAGCTGAATGATGACTTGCCCCTTAAACATGCGCGAGAGCGCCGCACTGCCGGGCAAGGGTATTTTCTTAAAACTGCCGTCAGGCGCCATGGCCCAGTGATGGGCCGTAAAAAAGTCCTTCCGCTGTGTGATAAAAACGCCGCTCCCGTCTTGCCGGAGAATGGCGCGAGGGGAGATCATCATTTCTTGGGGCTCAACTTCCAGCACCGTCTCAGCACTTTCCAAAGGCGTCCCCCGCCTCCACCGTTTAACAATACGCGCATAGCCGCTTGTGGTCAGAGATCCCTCCCCCCAATCGGTAGCCACAAGCAGCGTGTCTTCGTCAACCCACGCGATGGAGGATTTCGCCAGCGGCACGTCAAAACCACCCTTAACGAATTTCTTTGCAACCATATC
>JAJFIM010000281.1 GCA_021774995.1 Alphaproteobacteria bacterium
GAGATCATGGACGCCATTCACGATGATCAAATCAAAGCCATGTATATTATGGGCGAGAACCCCGCCATGTCGGACCCCAACGTCCATCACGCGCGGGGCGCGCTGGCGAAACTCGATCATCTCGTGGTGCAGGATCTGTTCCTCACGCAAACGGCGGCCTACGCCGATGTCGTCCTGCCCGCCTCCGCCTGGCCGGAAAAGGACGGCACGGTCACGAACACTAATAGGCAAGTGCAGCGTGGACGCAAAGCGCTAAAACTGCCCGGCGACGCGCGCGAAGACTGGTGGATCATTCAGGAGATCGCCCGGCGCATGGGCCTTGACTGGACGTATGAAGGTCCGGCGGATATCTATGCGGAGATGGGCCGCGCCATGCCGTCATTGAATAATATCAGTTGGGAACGATTGGCGCGCGAAGGCGCCGTGACCTATCCTTGCGACGGGCCGGACGTTCCGGGCCATGACGTGGTTTTCGGCGATGGCTTCCCGACCCCCTCGGGCCGCGGGCTTTTTGTTCCGGCTTCGATCATCCCGCCCGACGAACAACCCGATGCGGAATTTCCCTTCATTCTCACGACGGGGCGGCAATTGGAGCATTGGCACACTGGCGAGATGACGCGGCGTAGCAGTGTTCTTGATGCGTTGGAGCCGGAGGCCGTGGCCAGTCTGGCGCCAATGGATTTGGAAAAATTGAATATGAAACCGGGAGACAAGATCCGCGTTTCGACGCGGCGCGGCGCCATTGACTTGATGGCGCGGGCCGATGGCGCCGTGCCTGCAGGCGCGGTGTTCATTCCGTTTTGTTACGCCGAAGCGGCGGCGAATCTTTTGACAAACGCCGCGCTTGATCCTTTTGGCAAAATTCCGGAATTTAAATTTTGCGCCGCCAAGGTGGAAGCCGTTGACTGAACCAAACCCACGCATTTCTGTTTTTCCCAACCCGGACGATCCGCGCCTCACCGCCATTGTCGGCGGTATTGACCAGACGGGCGCGCCCGTGCGCGCGCGCGTCGTGACCGAACGTCCGTTGACGCTGTTCCTCAACGCCCAAGAGATCGTCACCTTGATGACCATCGGCGATCACCCAGAGGCGCTCGGCCTTGGCTTTCTGCTCAATCAGCACATGTTGCGCGCGGGCGATGTTATTACGGGCGTTGATGTTGACGGCGATTTGGGCGTGGTGGTGGTGCGTACGGAGAGGCAAACCGATTATGAGGAAAAGTTAAAGAAAAAAACCCGCACGTCCGGCTGCGCCCAAGGCACGGTCTTTGGCGACATGATGGACGGCTTTGACGAAATTGAGCTCGAAGCGTCGGCAATATTGCGCACGTCCTGGCTTTACGGCCTGACAAAAAAGATCAACCAGATCCCCAGTCTTTATTTGAGCGCGGGAGCCATTCACGGCTGTGTTTTGTGTTGCCGGGACGCGCCGCTCCTCTATATGGAGGATGTGGGCCGTCACAACGCGGTCGATAAAATCGCAGGGCTGATGTATCAACGCACAATAACGCCGGAGGATAAAATTCTTTACACAACGGGCCGCCTCACCTCTGAAATGGTGATCAAGACCGTGCAAATGCGCATCCCCATTCTGGTGTCGCGCTCCGGCTTTACAGCCTGGGGAGTGGAACTGGCGCAAAAAGCGGGTCTGACGTTGATTGGACGCGCGCGGGGACACCGCTTCGTGGCGCTTGCGGGTGCGGCGCGGCTTGTTTTTGATGAGCAAGTAAAGATGGGCGGAGACGCATGAGCAATAAAGCGACAGACAAAAAAAATCCCGCCGTTGTCGGGGTGATCCTGGCGGGGGGCCGCGCGCGGCGCATGGGCGGCGGCGATAAAGGATTGCAAAATTTGGGGACGCGAACGGTGCTTGATTTTGTGATTGAGCGCACCCGGCCCCAAGTGCGTCATTTGATATTAAACGCGCACGGCGATCCGGACCGGTTTGCGCGATACAAACTGCCCGTCGCGGCGGATGTCGCGCCGGGCCATCTGGGGCCGCTGGCCGGCGTGCTGACGGCCATGGCGTGGGCGGGGGAGCACGCGCCGGAATGCCAATGGATTGCGAGTTTTCCGGCCGATACGCCTTTCACGCCGCGAGATCTCGTGGCGCGGCTGATGCTGGCCGTGGCGGTGGAGCAATCGGATCTGGCCTGCGCCGCCTCGCACAACCGGCCGCATCCGGTGGTTGGCTTGTGGCCGGTGGCGCTGAAGGCGGACCTTAAGGCGGCGTTGGTGGGCGAGGGCGTTCGCAAAATTGACGCATGGACGGCGCGTTTTAAGACCAGCGTTGTTCCATTTCCCACAAAACCGGTAGACCCCTTTTTTAATATCAACACTGAGGAGGATTTAAAAATCGCTCAAAACCTGCTGGCGATGCAGGTATTGGCCGATGAGGGGTCGTCTTCATGAAAGTCATCGGCATTGTCGGGTGGAAAAACAGCGGCAAGACCACGCTGGTCACAAAACTTGTCGCCAATCTGACGGCCAAGGGCGTCAAAGTCTCAACGGTGAAACACGCGCATCACGATTTTGACGTGGATCACGAGGGGCGCGACAGTCACCGTCATCGCAGCGCGGGCGCCAGCGAAGTGTTGATATCATCGGCGCGCCGCTGGGCGTTGATGCACGAATTGCGCGGGCAAGAGGAGCCGGATCTTGACGCCTTATTGGCGCGTCTTTCGAAGGTCGATTTGGTGATCGTTGAGGGTTTTAAGACCGCATCCCACGAAAAAATAGAAGTGGTGCGGGAAAAAACGGATGAGCCTCTGTTAGCGGACAAGGATCCAAATATTGTCGCCATCGCCAGCGCGGTTGATTTACGCGCCGGTGATGTTCCGGTTTTAAATTTGAGCGATGTGGAGGAAGTGGCCGGGTTTATTTGTTCCCATTGTCACTTGCGCGCCGCGCCCATGACCGCGCCCATGACCGCGCCATGACTACGCCGGACGCCGCCCGCAAAACTTTGGGCCAAGCTTTGGATCTGTTGCGCGCGCGGACGCGCACAATTGCGCATGTTGAAGCTGTTTCTTTAACGACAGCCTCCGGGCGCATTTTAGCGGAACCCGTCATCGCCCCGCGCGATGTTCCCTCGGTCGATAACTCCGCTTTGGACGGTTTTGCTTTCGCGGTCGCGGATCTCAAGGAAGGGCGCGCGCCTACTCTGCCGGTTGGCGCTTATATCGCTGCGGGGGAGCCGCTCAGCGCGCCGCTTGAGGCGGGGAGCGCGGCGCAGATCTTGACCGGCGCGCCGATCCCGCCCGGCGCCGACGCGGTCGCGATGACGGAGGAAACGAAGAGGGAGGGGGACCGTGTTGTTCTGCCCGCCGGCGCCACACCGGGCCAAAACATAAGGCGGGCGGGCGAAGATATGCGGGCGGGGACGCAAGTCCTTGCGCCGGGGCGCCGTTTGCGCCCGCAGGACATCGGCCTCATTGCCGCCACGGGCGCAGCGCAGATCGCGGTGTTTACGCCGTTGAAAATTGCGCTTTTTTCCACCGGCAACGAAGTGGTGGAGCCGGGCAAGCCGTTTCGCGAGGGGGACGTTTATGATTCTAACCGCTATATGCTGCGCGCGGCGCTGGAGTCCTGGGGCTGCGCGGTGTCGGATCTGGGCATATTGCCCGATGAGCGGGCGCTCATTCAAACTGCGCTGGCCAGCGCGGCTGAGACGCACCACGCGGTGGTCACAAGCGGCGGCGCGTCGCGCAGCCAGGAAGATCATGTGGCGCCGTCCGTTCTCGATTTGGGCGATTTGCATTTTTGGACCCTGGCTATCAAGCCCGGCCGTCCCCTTGCTCTTGGCCGGATCGGCGCGGCGACATTTATCGGCCTGCCGGGCAATCCCGTGGCGGCGCTCATTTGCCTGTTGCGCATCGCGCGGCCGGTCTTGGGCGTTCTGGCCGGAAGGTCCTGGCTTGATCCCATTGCCTATAAAGTGCGCGCTGGTTTTGCCATGAATAAGAAACCCGGCCGCCGCGAGTTTTTGCGCGGACGTCTGGACCGGGACGGCGCCAGGCTGACCGTGCAAAAATTCGCCCCTGAGGGGTCCGGCATTTTAACCTCGCTGACCGGGACAAACGGCCTGGTCGAGTTGGCGGAAGTTGTGGAAGAGGTAAAGCTGGGGGATCAGGTGGATTTCATTCCTTATACGGATTTTATGTTTTAAGCGTTTTGTGTCATTTGGCTTGTATTTCCTCACTGCTGTCATCCCGCTGTTTGACAGCGGGATACACCTTAATTCATCAGTCCACGCATGTCTTCATTGGTCCCGCGGCCGCAGCCGCGGGGTGACAGGGGGTGCTGAAGTTTAATTTAATCCGAACGCCAGTGGGTCAAGTCGTCGGGTTTTTATCCTAAGCTGATCCCCCGGTCCGCAGCGGCGTTTTGCAGCATCTTCATGGTTTGATCGGCGCCTTGTCCAGGTTCGTTCTGACCGGCGGGATCGGAAATTTCTTCCCAATGCGCCGCGATATTCTCCGGCGTCTGGTCTTGCGGTTTGAAGTATTTTCCTTTGGTTTCATAAACTTTCGTGCAGGCATAGGTGCCAGCGCCCGCATCGAGAATGGCGCGGGCGGGCCCGTCTTCAGACACCAGATAGAGCAGTCCCGCGGTCACCGCTTCGGGGGTTAACAATGCCAATGCTTCTTGCGGAATAACGTCTTCAGTCATGCGCGTGGCGGCGCAGGGCGCCAGCGTGTTGACATGGATGTTATATTTTTGGCCTTCCAGATGAAGCGTGTTCATCAGGCCGACCAGCGCCATTTTTGCCGCGCCGTAATTCGCCTGGCCGAAATTACCGTAAAGACCTGAAGAAGACGAAGTCATCGCAATGCGGCCATAGGTCTGCTCGCGCATCACGCTCCACACCGCCTTCGCGCAGTGAACGCTGCCCATGAGGTGAACGTTCATGACTTGCGCGAAATCTTCAATCTCCATTTTGACAAAGGTTTTGTCTCGCAAAATCCCGGCATTGTTGACCAGAATGTCAATCCGTCCCCATGCGTCCAGGGTCTGTTTCACCATGTCTTGCACTTGCGCATAATCAGCGACATTGGCGCCATTGGCGATGGCCTCGCCCCCGGCCGATTTGATTTCATCAACCACGGCCTGCGCCGCGGCGCTGGACCCGCCCGTGCCGTCGCGGGCGCCGCCCAGATCATTGATCACGACTTTAGCGCCGCGCGCTGCCAGCGCTAGCGCGTGAGAGCGGCCAAGGCCGTTGCCGGCGCCAGTGACGATGGCAACACGATTATCAAAACGTATGGTCATAAAACTCTCGCTATTTTTTGAAGAAAAGAAGAAGGCGGCCGCAAAGAGCGTCACGCATTCACGATGAAAAGAACGAGACTCTCGGCGATCAGCGCCGGTTTGTCTTCACCCTTGATTTCTATAGTGACGGAGGATGTGATTAAAAATTGCCCCGGATGACGCTCAGTCACATCCTTTGTCTGCACCTGGGCGCGCACCTCGCTGCCCACCTTTACCGGCTGCAGAAAGCGCACTTTATTCAGTCCGTAGTTGATCACCATGTCCAGGTTTTCCGGTACGATGGCGCATTTCTCGGTAAGGTGGGACAGCAAAGAGAGCGTCAGATAGCCATGGGCGATGGTGGCGCCAAAGGGGCCTTTGGCGGCCTTTTCAAGATCGACATGAATGAACTGGTGATCGTTTGTGGCGTCGGCGAACATATTAATTCTATCCTGATCGATCAGCAGACAGTCGGATGGTCGCGGCGCCGCGCCAATAAAATCTTTTAAGCGTTCCTGAGGGACAATCTGCGTCATGGAATTTCCTTGTTTTTCAGATCTGGTGCGCGATGACGCGCTCGATGGGGCCGGTATTCTGCACTGTTGTTGTGCCTGATCAGGCGCGCCGCTGTCTACCCCGCTCTATACGGGAACGTCGCCGCATATTGTGACGCGGTGCATGGTGCGCCGCGTTGAATAGTCTATGACGGCGTAATGTTGCGTGCAACGATTGTCCCAGAGCGCCAGATCGTGTTTAGCCCAGCGATGGCGGCACTGAAATTCCGGTCTGTTCACATGGTCAAGAAGAAACGCCAAAAGAGCGTCGCTTTCCGCCGGTTCAAGGTCTTTAAAGTGAGACACAAAATGCGCGTTGACAAAGAGGGCTTTGCGGCCGGTTTCAGGATGCGTACGGATGACCGGGTGTTCAATAGGCGGGGTCCGCTCCCGCGTCCGTTTTAGCTTGTCGAGACCGTCGCCGGAGAAAAATTCGTCCCGCGTCAGCGTATGACCGATGTCATGGATTGCGGTGAGATCTAAAAGAAATTTCTGTATTGGGCTAGAGAGGGCGTCAAAAGCGGCGTACATATCGGCAAACATGGTGTCGCCGCCCGCCGCTGGAATGGCAATTGCGTGGAGCAATGATCCCATGGGCGGGGTTTTCGTATAGGTCAGGTCCGTATGCCAGACATTGGACTGGCGGGTGTTCTCGCCCGGACCGTCATCGCCGCTGCCCAGGACGATAATTTCCTTGTGGCCTTCCAGATGCGGGATGAACGGGTGCACATGCAGCTCGCCAAACCGGCGGCCGAACGCCACCTGCTGGTCCGGCGTGATGTCTTGATCCGGAAAGAACAGAACAAGATATTCGGAGAGGGCGCCGCGAATCTGCTCAAAGGCGCTTGTATCGAGGGGGTGGGAAAGGTCGACCCCGCTTATTTCAGCGCCGAGAGAGCCTGTGATCGGTTGGATGTCCATGTTCGTCCGGATGCTGTAATTGCTGCACTAAAGGACAGAGCATATCAGATAGTCTCAGGCGAGGGGAAGGCGGATCGTAAAAGCGTGCGTGGGGCTGATATAGGCCTGCGCCGTCTGCCGCGCCGGAGTTCGGGCGGCGGGCGCGGGCGGTAAAAAAGGCCCGGTGGAGGGTTGGAGGCCGACCGTCAGGCTCAAAAAACCAATAGCGGTTGAACCTTTTAAAATCTGGCGTCTCGTGTGCCCTTGAGCGCCCGCCATACGGTTTTTGCTATGATTGCTCATGCCTCTCCTTGGCGTCATTCGTGATCGGTGACGGCGTTGTGTTCGTGGAAAACGCCCGCCGCATGCAATCGATTGTGTAATTGCCGATGCGCCGCCGTCAGCGCCAATCGCATTTGCCGATATCTGGTTTCCTCGGCGCGCGTCCCCACATTGTCAACATAGGCGAGCGAACCTTCAATTTGCTGCAAGATGGATTGTGCGTCCGCCGCGGCGAAAAAGGCGGTTCCGGCGACTTCCATCATGACAGGGGAGGAATGGGCGGCGATGACCTCCCGCCCGTCGTCCACCCGGCCGCGCACCAAAATCGCCGCCCAGGAGCTTGATGCCACCGGCAGAGTCCAGCTTCCCTGCGCAGCCTCTTCGTCCACGGCTCTGCTCTCGCGGATCTCGCCGTTGACGATAAGCTCAATCCGCGTCATCGGTATTGTCACGCTTGCCGCTTCCCATGCGATATCGAGCGTGCCGCCCGCTGCACTCATCTGTATGCGCGATCCCGGCGGTTGGCCGTCCACGGTGAAATCAAGCAAAGGCCCGTAGGTTGCGAAAGTATGCCCTCTGTGTACGGCGCTTTGCCAGGCTTCATAGGAAAACGCCTCGCCGGGCTCAAGCTGCGCATAGGTGCGCGCGGCGCCCACAGCGGTGGCGGCTGTCATTTTATCGGTGCCGCCCACGGCCGCCACTTGATAACCGCAATTCAAATAGCGATACCAGTCGGCCAGAGAATAAGGGTCGAGCCCCGGCGCTAGATCAAAAGCGAAAGGCGTGATCTCCACGCCGTCTATCACGCCCGCAACAATGGCGGCGGCGTGTTCGCCGCGCGGATGCGGGAAATGGGGGATGATTGTCGTCCCTTTTTGCTCCTTGCAACGCTTGGCCCATTCGGTGAGCGTGCTTTCCACCGGGTCGCCGATGGCCGATTCCGCCGGCCCGCCCGAGCACAAAGGCGTGATAAGCTGTCCTTGATAGCCTAAAAGAGAAATATGACCCAGTATAGGTTGGCGATTTTCCGTCCCGACACGGACGAGATAGTGGCCATCGCCTCCTGTATCAGACGCGCCAAAAGTTGTTTTGCCGTCGAAATCACCGACATTGGTGAACAGTTCTCCCCATTGGCTCGCCAAGAGATTAATGACATTGACGTCTTCGCCCGCGCCTTCAAGCAGCGCCGAGCCCGGCGATAAAAAATGCACATGGGTGTCAGCCGACACCCAGCCTTTGGCGCGCCATGGCAATTCACGCTCGATTTCTATGACGATCTCGTCGGTTTCCGATGTGATCTGCACGACCTTGCGTATCGGGCGGATTTCGAAACCTTTTGAAATTTCCACATAAGCGGGTCCAAGCGGCAATTTGATCTCGGTCTCGCCGTTGATATAGGTCGCGGGAAGTTTCATGAGGTGAAGGTGATCGACGCTGAAATCCTGAAACCAATGGGGGTTGGGGATGCGGTTTCTGTCCATCGGGGCGTAATATTGCCCCGTTGCGCCGTGGACATGGAGGCGCACCGGATTCTTGAGGCCGCTGTCCTTGTCCACTACTTTGAACGTGACCCGGCGTTCGGCAGGGGCGGCCAATTGGAGCGTGGGCGCCGTATCCGCCATTACATCAGCGACGGATATCGCCCCGGCGCCCTTCACATGGAAACGGGCGTCCGGGTGGCTGGCGTAATCGACCAGCACTTGCCGCTTATCGTGTTCGGGGGGCGTGTAGGCGTTTGAACGGCTCCAGCCGTCATTCGGATAATGGGGGCGCGGCTGCGCCGAGATCACCTGGCCCATGTCAAGTTTGATATGGGGCGAGCCGCCGATCACATCGCCCAAGACATTGCCCGTCGCGCCAGAGTCGGTCATGGAGGGGTCGAATTCAACGCCGTCGGGCAAGGTCAGCAGCGCTGTGCGGCGCGCGCGCCAGCGCAAGGGAGATGAGGGCGTATTTCCGGCGCAAAGGCCGAAGAGGAGCACGCCCGCGCCTTTGGGATGAATCCTTAACTCTTTAAGGGGCCGCTCGGGATGGGGGTTTTCCCAGGCCCATAGCCAGTTCAACCACAGGCGCACCATGTCGTTGCTGGTGGCGTTGGTCAGATTCCACCCCCAGAACGAATTGGGGACCTCGTCATTGGGGCCCATGCGAAAAGGCGCCGGTTTTTGGTGGGGGACGGCTTCAAAACAATTATCTCCCCAGCGGCTGCCGAATGATCCTATTTGATAGCGCCGTTTTATCGCCACGCGTTCTTCGCCGCCGTCTTCATAGATAAATATATAATCGGCCAGATGGTCGATGGGTTCAGGCACGCGGTTGCTGAGCGGAACCCCCAAGGCGCTCATGAAGACGGGCGTATCCCGGTTCACCGGCGCCAGGTCGGCGGTGTGCATGAAGACCACCCAGCGGGCTTGCAGCCGGTCGAGGGGCAGGATGAGCGGCGCGTCTTTGGCCAGCGCAACGTCGCCAATCGCAAATGGCAGTCCCCAACCAACGCACGCGCCTTTGGGCGCCAGGTCCGCGGCGCCCGCCATATCTTTTGAGAGGCCTGCTGTGCCCAGTTCGGTCAAAGCCGTGTTGCCGTTTATAGGCACCGGCGCAAAATGCGGCGTGTGCGGGCCGTCCGAAGTAAGGGCCATAGATCTGATACCAATAGTTCAACGCTGTGCGCGCTATCTTAACCGGCGGAGAGAGGGACGGCCAGAAACGAAAGGGACGCGAGATATGACCGAGCGCGCCAGACGGTGAACTCCCTGATCCTTTAGTAATGGAGACTTTTAAATCCCACAAAGAATTTACCGTTACGAGACTGGCGCGGGCGCGGATAAACTGCAACAATCGGGTCTCAAATTGGGGGCAATAGCGTCACTTTCTCTTGTTTACGGATGGGTTTATCCGATTCCGGGAAAGGCTGGCTTTGGTGATCCGTCCTCGCTTAGAATGATTTGGAATGACCCTCGCGAAGGCGCATGAGATGGTTAAGTGTGACGAAGAGTTAAAAGTAATACTGGTGAAACCCCGCGGCTTTTGCGCCGGGGTTGAACGGGCCATCGATATCGTGGAGCGCGCGCTGCAAAAATATGGGCCTCCCGTTTATGTCCGTCATGAAATTGTCCACAATAAACGCGTGGTTGAAACGCTCAAAGCGCGCGGCGCCGTCTTTGTGGAAGAGGTTGATGAGATTCCCCCCGGCGCGGTGACGGTTTTCAGCGCGCACGGCGTGTCGAAAAAAGTTGAAGAGGAATCAGGCGGCCGCTCTCTGGAAGTGATCGACGCCACATGCCCTTTGGTGACGAAAGTCCATAAAGAGGGCCAGCGTTACGCCCGAAAAGGCTTTGACGTGGTGTTGATCGGTCATTTGGGGCACCCGGAAGTGGAAGGCACGCTCGGCCAGATCCCGGGCGTGGTCCATGTTCTCTCGACGGTGGAAGAGGTGGCGCGCCTCGCAGTTCGCGACCCTGCGCAGATTTCATTCGTCACCCAAACGACGCTGAGCGTGAATGACACCAGAGACGTGATTGCGGCATTGAAGCAACGGTTTCCGAAAATCGTCGGCCCCGATGTGCGCGACATTTGCTACGCCACGCAGAACCGTCAGACGGCGGTCTTGCAATTGGCGGGAGTGGTGGACCTCATTTTGGTTGTCGGGGCGCAGAACAGCTCCAACTCCAACCGTTTGCGCGAGATTGGCGAAAATGCAGGCGTTCCCTGCCATCTCATTGAAGATTCGACCAATCTTGACACCTCCTGGCTTGATGGCGTGAAGACCGTTGGCGTTTCGGCCGGCGCTTCGACGCCGGAAAACCTTGTTGAAGAAGTGGTTAAGCGCCTGGGAGAATTGCGCGCCGTCCGCGTGGAAGCGCTGAACGGCGTCGAAGAAAATGTTCGCTTTAAGCTGCCCGAAGGATTATCTACTATTCCCCGCATGCCCGAAGGCGTCGCCGCCTGGGGCGACAGCTGAGCGCGTGGCTTGGGAAGCGAACGGTATTTTTTTGAGAAGGAGGGCCTAAGTGGCGGTCCCACTAAGACAGCAATTCAAAGTTGGCGCCTATGTGGTCAAGCAACATCTGATGGGGCGCAAGCGCTATCCTCTGGTGCTGATGCTGGAGCCTCTGTTTCGGTGCAATCTGGCCTGCGCCGGATGCGGTAAGATTGATTACCCGGATGAGATCCTTAACCGCCGTCTGTCGGTGGATGAGTGCCTGGCGGCGGTCGACGAATGCGGCGCGCCCGTGGTCTCCATTCCAGGAGGCGAACCCCTCATTCATAAAGAGATCAAACAAATTATTGAGGGCATTATCGCGCGCAAGAAATATATTTACCTGTGCACCAACGCCCTTCTCCTTGAGAAAAAACTTCATCTGTTTGAACCCAGCCCTTACTTAACATTCTCCGTGCACCTTGATGGTCTGCGTGAAGAACATGATGAGGCGGTTTGTCAGGAAGGCGTGTTCGACAGGGCGGTTGCGGCGATTAAGCTGGCCAAGTCAAAAGGTTTTCAAGTAAATGTCAACGCCACTATTTTTGAGGGTCGTAAGCCTGAAGAAGTGGCGGCGTATCTTGATTTTACGACTGAGCTTGGGGTGAGCGGCGTCACCATCTCGCCGGGCTTTGCCTATGAACGGGCGCCCGATCAGCAGCATTTTCTCAACCGGCGCAACACAAAAAATCTCTTTCGCGACGTGTTTCGCTTAGGCGCCGGTAAAAAGTGGCAGCTCAGCCATTCGGCGCTTTATCTGGATTTTCTGGCCGGCAATCAAACCTATGAATGCACGCCGTGGGGCAATCCGACGCGCAATATTTTCGGCTGGCAGCGTCCTTGTTATCTCCTGGGGGAGGGCTACGCCAAGACATTCTCTGAGCTGATGGAAGGCACTGACTGGTCATTATACGGTACAGGTAATTACGAAAAATGCGCCGATTGCATGGCTCATTGCGGGTATGAACCCACGGCTGCGGCCGATTCCGTCTCCCATCCTTTCAAAGCGCTCATGGCTGCGTTGCGCGGCCCCAGATTAGAAGGCGACATGGCCCCCGACATCAGCCTTGAAGGGCAAGCCTCTGCGCGCTTTGTGCATGACACCATTGTGAAAGAAAAGCTGGTGGATTCAGAGCGGGCGAAGGAGGCCGCCGAGAAGCTCGCGAACACAGCGGCTTAAGGCGTTCAGCGCCGCTTGGCTGTCTGCTCTCAACTGAAGAAGAGGGCGCAAATCTCCGGGCCGCCGCGCCAGTCCGGTCAGAACGGGAAGCGGGCGGATGCCGCCATCGGGCGCGACGCCGCGCGCGGCGCTTGGCGGGATGATCCGCTCCGCCGGATCGGCAATGGCGCGCAGGGCGATAAAGGGCAATCCCAGCGCGCACGCCGTCTCCGCCACGCCATGGCTTTCCATATCGACCGCCCACGCGCCGGTTTTCTCGTAAATGCTATGTTTTTCTTGCCGCGCCCCGATGACGTGCGCCGCGCCGTAAAGAGGGGCTGGATGCAGCGTCAGGCCGCAGGCTTTGGCGCGCGCCGCGATGGATTTAGACCAAACGGGGTCCGTCTCATAGAGGGCGCCGGATGCGTCCGTGATCGTGCTTGCGATCACCAGGTCTCCTGGCCTCAGGCGGCCCATCAGCCCGCCCGATACGCCGAAACTGATCAGTCCGGCGGCGCCGCTAACGCCAAAAACTTTAGAGATGTCGCGCGCGCGGGACGCATTTGCGCCCGACGCCGCCACCTTCACCTGGGCCGGATTGTGGCTGGCGGAGGGGCGGCTCAAGGGGGCCAGGCAACGGGCTTCGGACTTGAGGCCGCAAACAATGCCCGTGAAGGGAGCGTCAGAGGTCATGATCTCGCGCCCATAGCCGTGCGCCCCATCGTCTTACATGCCATGGGGAACCTGGCGATCGTTACGGTCCATCAGGTTTTCATAGCGCGCAAGCGCCCAGAGCGGAAAGTAAGCCGCGTAACCATGGTATTTCAGATAGAAAATTTTAGGAAAGCCGGTCCCGGTATAAAGATCTTCGCGCCACCGGGCGCCTTCGCGCGCGTGGTTGTCCAGAAAGCCAATCCCGCGAGCGACCTGCGCGCCGTCCACTTCGCCCGCCGCCATCAACCCCATCAGCGCCCAGGCGGTTTGCGAGGGGGTGCTTTGTTCTGCGCCGGATTTGCGGGCCTGTTCGTAGCTCGCCAAATCTTCGCCCCAGCCGCCATCGGGCTGTTGGCGCGATTTCAACCAATCCACAGCTTTGCGAATATAGGGTTGCGACATATCTTCCCCGGCGGCGTTCAGCGCGCACAGCACAGACCAGGAGCCATAGATATAATTGGCGCCCCAGCGGCCAAACCACGCGCCGTCTTCTTCTTGTTCCCTTTTTAGGTAATCAATCCCCCGCTGGATGCTTGCCTGATTCCGCGCGGCGCCGATCTGGGCCAGAAAACTGATGCAGCGCGCGGTGACGTCCGCGGTTGGCGGGTCGATCAGTGCGCCGTGATCGGCGAAGGGAATAGAGTTCAGGTAAAAATGCTCATTCTCCGGATCAAAGGCGCCCCAGCCCCCATTGGAGCTTTGCATGCCGAGGATCCATTCTTCCGCCCGCGCGATGGATCGGGCGTATTTCGGGTCGCCGTCCCGGTGCAGCGCCATGGCGACAACCGCCGTGTCATCGACGTCCGGGTAATAATCATTGTTATATTGAAACGCCCAGCCGCCGGGTCTGAGATCAGGGCGGCGCACGGCCCAGTCCCCTTTGACGTCAAAAATCTGCTTGCTCGCCATCCATTCAAGTGCTTTTTTCAGTTTGGGGTCTGCGCCCAAGCGACCCGCCTCGCCCGATTCCATCAACGCCATTGCGCCCAGACACGTATCCCAAATTGGCGATACGCACGGCTGGCAATAAAGCTCGTCCGGCCGGCGCTCCACCAGCATCAGGTTAATCGCGCGCGTGGCGGTGACAAGATCAGGATGGTCCGGCGGATAACCCAAAGTGTGATAGGCCATGACCGCATTGGCCATGGCCGGATAAATGCCGCCCAGCCCGTCATCGCCATTGAGGCGCTCGGTAAAAAAAGCGACCGCTTTATTGATGGCTTTTTTGCGCAAGCCCTTGGGGAAGGCCGGTTCAATAACGCGCAAGACTTTGTCGAGTGCAAGAAAACACGTCCCAACAAACTTGCCTGTGGGATTGATATTATATTTCTTGTGGGTCTCGGGCGGAACGGTGAAGAGTTCGCGAATGTTTATGTTGCGCGGGTTTTTTGCCTCAGCCTTCAACGCCGTCAAGACAATGAGCGGTGTCAGAACTGTGCGCGACCAATAAGCGATTTTGGACATGTGGAAGGGAAACCAACGCGGCAGCAACATCATTTCCACGGGCATGACGGGAATCGCCCGCCACGGGACTTGCCCAAACAGCGCCATCATAATGCGTGTAAAGACATTGGCGTTGGCCGCGCCGCCACGCGCCAGCAGCCAGTTCCGCGCGCGGACCATGTGCTGCGCCTCCACGTCATCGCCAATGGCTTTGAGCGCCCAATAGGCTTTCACCGTGGCGCTGATATCGCCGCGCCCGTCGTGAAACAGAGGCCAGGAGCCGTCCGCGCTTTGAATTCGTCGCAGGTAATTACCGATTTTACGCTCTTTGTCCGCATCGATGGCGCCTGTGAAATGACCCAGCAACACATATTCCGACGGAATGGTGGCGTCGGCTTCCAGCTCAAAAATGAGATGGCCGTCTTCTTTTTGCAAGTCTTGCAGGCAGGCGCGGGCGTCGCTGATCACCGCTTTGCGCGCCGTGCGCGGATCTATCTGGCTTCTGGTCATGGTCACGGATTTGGGCGCTTTTTGCAATTAATTCCCTTTAAGCGGGCTAATCTAGTCAATGGCGCCGCGGGCTGCAAGCCGGGCGGCTTTGTGGCCGGAACGGATGGCGCCCTCTATCGTGGCGGGCAGGCCTGTATCAGTCCAATCGCCCGCAAGAAAAAGGTTGCGCAAATGGGTCTGCGCCTTCGGGCGGCGCGCGACGCTGGCGGGAGATTGGTCGAAAGTGGCGCGTTTTTCCCTTATAAGCCGCGCCGCTTCATAAGAAAGATCGTGAAGATTCAAGGCTTGGCGGACTTCCGCCCAGAGCGCGTTCAGGAGTTCGTCTTCCGGCGTATGGGAGACCGCGCCTCCGGCGCTGATGGTGAGGCTGATGATGTTCCTCCGCACAAAGATCCAGTGCGTTGTCGCGTTAATCAGTCCAAGGACGGGAAATTCGCTATCCGCCTTCAAGGGTTCGGCCAGCCGGTAATGGGCGTTGACGATGGGCTCGCCTTCGCCGGGCGGCGTGATCCACGGTGCGATGGGGCCGATGCGGGCCGGGGGCAGGGCGAGGATCACTTTGTCGTCTGGGCCTATCTCTACCGCGCGCTCGCCAAAATCCAGCGCCGCGACGCGCCCGGCGCCATGCTTTAAGGCGCGCAGCCGCGCGTTAAATGAAACCGGCCTGCCGGCGTTTTCCAACAGCGTCAAAGCCGGGTCGATGAAAGAGGGGCCCAGGCCGTTGCGCGCCACCAGAGGGCGGCACGCGTGTTCGCCTTTGGCAAAAGTTTCCATCAGCACAGCGCGCAAAAGCCGCGCCTGTCCGCGTTCGGGCGCGCAATTGAGGGCGGCGAGGGTCAGGGGTTCCCAGAACCGTTTGTAAAACGCGCCCGAGGTTTCCAACACGTCCGCAACTGTTTTGTCGGCGGACGCCAGGGCGATGGCCAGCGCGCTCCAATAATCGGAAACTTTTGTGTCGGGCACGCGCCGTTTAGGGTCCAGTATCCACCAGGGCAGCGGACCCGCATTGGGGCGCAACGTCCAGCGCTGGCCGGTTGCAAGATCCACAAAGGGATAGAGCGCGCGGGCGGGCGCGATCAGCGTGTCTTGCGCGCCGATATCCTTCAGATAGCTGAGCGCCGCATGATTGCCGCTCATCAACAGGTGATTGCCGTTATCAATCTGCTGGCCGAGGGCTTGATCGACATAGGAACGGCAGCGCCCCCCGGCGCGGGGCGCGGATTCATAGACCTGAACGGCAATTCCTTGGGTGCGCAATTTTATGGCCGCGGCCAGGCCGGCCAATCCGGCGCCGATAATATGAACAAGAGGCAAAGGCGAAGCGTCCTCTTCTTTAAACGGCGCGGGAGGGGTTAAGCCAGGCGCGCAAAGCCGCCATGAGCTTTTGCCCTTTGGTCAGCGTGACGGGCTCAAGCGCTTTGTCCCAGCCGCGGGCTTCCATCTTATTCAGATAAGCTTCGTAAACGCCCATCATCAACAGCGCCGGGCGCACATGCTTGCGCTCGAGATCTTTTAACGCCGTCTGTGCTTGCCGGAAATAATTTCGCGCCAG
>JAJFIM010000282.1 GCA_021774995.1 Alphaproteobacteria bacterium
TTTGATGCCACCGCACCAAGGACAACAGGAATCACTTGAGGCACTATCCAATCCTCCATGCGCAAACAGCTTGCTGGAGCGGGAAGCCAATCAGCCCGTCTTGCCCCGGCGCAAAAATATGCTCTCCAGCGATAACGCCCAGCGTGTCACCGCTCCCGATATCAAACAGGCAAACATCCCCGCGCTGCGCGATAAGTGGCGGAATTTCAGGAATTTCGTGTTTTTTGGCTATGGCTTCGGCGACTCCAGCCACGCCGCCATATTTTTTAAGCATCCGTAGCGCTTCAGCTTTGGTTTTGTAGCTCCGGTAATCTCCCACAAGATCAATGCCTGTCATGATCTCCACGCAATGGGCAGCAAAAAGGCAGCAATCGTTTTCACCCCAGACGAAGGGCTGCTGACGCGCATCATCAATCTTCCCGGCCAGAAGCTCTGGCCAGTTTGGTAGTCGTTTAATCTCTGTCATGATTTACTCCGGCGCTCTGCCCCAGATGATTTGTTTGTCCTGCATGCTCGGCACATATTCCAAGCCTTTATCGCCGGGGTAGCGGGATTGTTGATCGGCGTCTGTGTAGCGCCGCGTGCGTGGACGCTCTAAATCGCGCAAACGGCTTTCGGCGGTGAGGGTTACTGTGGCTGTCTCACCGCCATCCAAGATCTCCACCGTGTCCATGCGCCCATCGAAGATCAACACCGGATCCATGATGAGGGTTTTAAAGTCCGCTTCTATAAAACCCAGATAGAGCTTGGCTTTATGGCCTTGCACAGGGAAATTGCTGACTTTATCTATGAGGTCGGCGGGAATGCCGCTGAGTTGGAAGCTGGCTCCTGTGGCGCGTAATTCCGTGGTTTCTTCTATTGTTGAAACCTTGCCCAGCGTTCCTGCGCCATACCATGTAAAGCCGCCCCATTGCAGTTCTCCCATACCGCTCCATGCCCGGTCAGTGCTGGTCTCAAATTCAAATTCGGCGAGGAGGATCGGGCGCACCACTTGCTTCTCCGTCTCGGCGGACAGAGTGGCATCGAGGCGTTTTTCGGTCATGGTTTAAAGAATCTGCTCAAAGGTTAAAGTGTAAGTGGATCGGTTTGGCGGGATCGTGCGGTTGTCTCCGGCATCATCATTTGTCAGGCGCATCAAAACTTTGATACCGCCCAGCACAAGGGGCTGTTCGCTAACCGTTGTTCGTAATTTCGGGGCAATAGGAACGGCGGCAAAGCCGTTAATATCCGTGATCACATCTTCTAAAACCATATGCGCATGACCCTCGGCAGGCATAATGCTTTGTCCTGCTTTAATGACAGTGCGCCAAGGGGCAAGACCGCCGATGAGTAATTCACGATCACCACCTTCGATTAAAGTGGACTGTCCATTGCCTTCATAAAACCCACCGCCCACTTGCACAGGCACATCTTCCCATTCCTGTGTTTGCAGGATGTAGCCTTCATGCGCAGCGATCTCTAAAGCATCACCATGTTCCAGCGTCAGAATATATCCACGGTCGGTTTCAAAGGGAATGCCAACATTATCGGCCAATAATGTCAGCCCAATTTCTGTCAGCAAAATAATGTCATCCTCAAACAGCATCTCCGCATCAAAGACCCCACCGAACAAGGCATTATCTTCCGTCCCGAGCGGCGGGCTTTCTTCAACCGTCAAAAGCCCTTCTTCATTGCTCTGGTCGTCAAAATCGTAATGATCATCAAAAAACGTGAGGCCAATCTCATCGGCGTAAGCATCCATGCTGTCTGTGACAGGCACAGCCACATTGCGCCGAAAATCCGGCACCAGAATTTGCCCGACAGCGCCGCGAAGCTCTGCAATGAGCGCATCCATATTTCGCGCACGCGCCTCTTCCAGCTCAAAGGTAAACTCGGCAATCCAGCGCACGCCTTCACGCTCCAGCACCTGAAACTGTCCTGTCATCGAGGATATAAACTTTGTAACCGGGTGTTTGAGGTGGAATTTCTGGCTACGCGGATATATGCCGTCCGGCCAGCTCAAAGTCATTGTGGCAGCACCTCAATTAATTCCAGATCAAAGCTGGTTAAATGGCGGTTGTCTGTTGCATTCTCGGTTTGGCTATCATCGGACAAGCGCATGCGCACACGGCAATCATCAGTGATTAAAACTCCGACTGTTACAGGTTCACGCAAACGCGGAGCAATATTCACCGATGCCGCGCCCGTAACATCGGCATCCACATCCTGCAAAACGATATGGGTGCGCCCGGTAGATGTTTGGATCAAATCACCAGCCTTTAAAACGCCCAGCGCGTCTGGTGTAAATCCGTTTACGGTAAGGCTCGTACCTGCTCCGCTGACCAGTTGCGGGTTCCCCGCCAACGAACCTTTGGCTTTGCACCGCCGAAAATCCGGCACAAACACATGCCCGACCGCGCCGCGCAAAGTCGCCAACAATGCATCGAGCCGCCGTGCGTCCAGCTCACTGCGCACAAGCGAGAGCTTGGTTACCCAGCGCGCCGCATCACGCTCCAGCACTTGGACTTGTCCGGTCAGCGGATTGTCAAAGCGCGTAGAGACCGTGCGAATATAAAAGCTCTGTGCCCCCGGCCTTAAATCCAGCGGCCAGTTAATTTCAATGTCTGCCATATTTTCCCCTACTCAAACCTTGATCCGCGCCGTTGCCAACTATCGACGGTGCGGCGGTGTGCTAGGCGGGCGCTGGTTTCAACGATGCCGGGGATACGGGCGCTTAAGGCTTCATCGACCGCGCGCCGGACGGAAACAGATGTGCCCGCCGGGTCAGTAGAGCCACGCGCATCAACATTTACGGTGTAGATATTCCCGCCGCCGCCGATAGATTGCACGCCAAGTTTTCCAGCGCGGGTGCGCGTGAGCGGCATAACCGCTTCGGGGCCAGCTTCGCCCATAAGCCCCATGCCCTTTGCCATGGGAAACAATGTGGGTTTTGAAACAACGCCGCCCCTGGCAAAAGCTGTAACCTTGCCGCTTTGGAACGCTGCGCCTTGCTCAAATAATCCACCGCCACCTTGACCACCGAATATATTGCCGATCAAACCGCTTAGGCCTTGTGCCAGCGGGCCTGTGATTTGCGTGCGGATCAAAAGACGAGCAACGTCTTCTAAAATACTGTCGACCAGTTCTTTAAATTCAAACTTGCCTGTGGTCGTGGCTTTGACCAGCGCATCTTCCAGCCCCTGCATGGCATTGCTGACCACGCGCTCGACATTAGCCGCCATATCGGTGGCTTCCTCGGCATATTTATCCAGCGCACGCTTGGCACCATCGAACCATTTATTGCTGGCCTCGCTCAGCGTGTCATAAGCCTTTTTTCCGGCGGTCTCGAACTCTTCAAGGCTAATTGCGCCGTCTTTAAGAAGCGCGTTCAGCTCCTCCATGCGCTCATTATATTGATCCTGCGCGGAGATATTTTCTTCGGTGATTTTCTTAATTTCTTGGATGAGCTGCTGTTTGCGGCGCTCGACTTGTTCCTCTTCCTCCTTAGCTTCTTTCAGGCGGTAATATTCCTCCACTAATTGCTGGATTTGTTGTCCTTCAAGGCTTTTAAGATCAATTCCGGCGGCTTGGAGCTGGTTATAAATTTCCTGGGTTTTTTCATCGCGCAAGAGCTGAGCGTTACGGAATTTAAGGCTTTTTGTAACCTGATCGATTTTCTGGCGTTCTTTTTCCAGTTGCTTGATAAGCGCTTTATCAGCCTTTGAAGGGCCGCCCTTGGCTTTGCGTTCTTCGGCAACGCGTGCTTGCTCGGCTTTTGATCTGGCGTTTTCTGCTTCGCGTTGGAGCTTTCTAACGCGCTCTTCTTGTTCCCGTAGAGCTTTGATGCTTTCCGCCGACGGGCCGAAATCAAGCGTGGCGACAAGCTGACGACCATTATCGGAAATAGCGGCATCCACCGCGTCCGCCAAATTGGTAAGGCCTTTTTGCGCCTTGATCTCAATACCGGGCAGCAAATTAACAATGCGAACGGCGTTATCATAGATAAACTCCAGCGAGCGCAAAACGCCGCGTGCCAACCCCAAAATAGAGGTCTGTGTCAGTAAAAATGAGGCCTTAATTCCCCGCGCGGCAAAGAACGAAACCTTCTGCACAATGCCTGTGGCCTCGGCAAAAGCCATCTGCCCCGTCACGGCTTTACTGGCCACACCGATATTGGCGGCAAAGCCTGCCGTGAGATCAGCCAGAGCCTCAATCGCGCCCGTATCACCGATAGTGCGCGCCAGCTCCGTCCAGGCATTATTAAGCCGTGCCAAGGAGCCACTGATTGTGCCGTCCAGCTTTTTCGCCGCGCCATCATAGGATTCCAGTGCTTTGACCAGCGTATTGGCCAGAAATTCGCTTGTGACTTCTCCAGCGTTGACCATGCGCCGGAAACCGCCTGTGGCTAATCCAGCGGCTTTATCCAACTCTTGCAACAGACCGGGGAGCGGCTCTGTCACCTGATTTAATTCTTCCGCGCGCAATGTCCCAGCGCTTAACCCCTGAGACAGACCGAAAAGAACGCGCTGGATATCAACGCCGCTGGCTCCAAGAGCCGCGCCAGCATTGACTAGACCTTCCGAAAGCTGATTGACCTGCTCACGGTTTAAAACGCCAGCATTTTGCAGCACCAAAAGCCGCGCATAACCATCGCTAAGCGTTTCAACGCCTATATTCAATTCATCGGCTTTGGTCTTTAGAAAATCTTGCGTGTTGGCGTAATCCTCGGCGCTGTTGGTTAGGGAGCGCAGCCGAATATCCAGCTTTTCAAAGATCTGAATATTACGGAAGATTGAGCTGGCAGACGCGGCAGCGGCAAATGCCGGGACGAGCGTAGAGGTGATGTTTCGTGCAACGCCTTGAATGGCAGAGTTGGTTTTACCAGCAGATTTGCGGATTTTCTTAAAAGCTTTGTCGCCCTTATCGCCGACCTTATCGAATTGACGCGTAACTTTGACGCTGCCATCGACCTTGAGCCGAATAACGTAATTTGATTGACGATTAGCCATGATTTACGGGTTTGTTTTTCCTAATAAAAAAGCCCTCAGAAGAGGGCTTTGATTAATGATCTGATAATTCAGCTCATTTATGTTTTGTTTAATTTTATTGCTTTTTCTAAAATATAATTGATTAAGAATTCTAATTTTTTAGTATCATAATTCTTAAATCCTGACTGATAGCTCTCGTCAAATTTTGTTTTTAATGCATTCTTAATTCTATTATCAAAACGACCATGATACTTTTTATTTTTCTCATCCCAATTCGTCCATCTAATTAGCGTATCTTCTTCAATAGATGATAAATCTAAGAAACATTCAATTGCTACAGCCTTCCCATTAATATCCATTGTTTCATTACCATTTGTTCCAATTGTTTCCATACTGGAAAAATCCTCATATTCAGGTAATGTCAGAACAGCAAAGTTTAGGGGAGAATTATACTGCTTAATTTTTTTTAAGGCATCATTACCCGCTAGATCATTATCAAGTACAACAATGGCCTTTACTTGGTATTTTATATCTATCAATCCCTTCATAAATTTTGCAATATCATTTGTGCCACCAAATGGATGATTTTCTGTATCTGCGAAGAAAAATAAATCAGAAATATCTGGTCTGAATGATTGTAAAGATTTTTTTATAATATCAGTGTCTGTTTTGCCTTCTGTAAGTATCAAAAATTGTGGGGTTTCTTCTCTGATCTGGATATCTTTTTCTTCAATCCAACCACCAAGAACCAAATCATAATATTCCCAAACTAAATCGCTCTCTGAATGTTTTTCTATTTCAGCTAAACATCTTAAAATCAGTAAAGGATCAAGAACCGTACGATCTTGAAGGTAATCATCCTCAGCTTGATACTTCTTTAGAATTTCTATAGCTTTTGGGGCTTTTAAAATAAAACCACCAAGCTCCCACAAATTCTCATAGCGCATTGAATCTTTAGTTGGTTTAAAATCAAGCTCATAATCTAATTCAGTATCTTCAGTATCAAAATTTATAAATGACAATACTTTAATAAATTCTTCTAAAGAAATATCCTCGTGAATACTTTCTTTTATTGCCATTTCTGCACGATATAAAGTGTGTCCCAATAAGTCTAAACGGTCTTTTAAAGCAGATAATTTTTTTGAAAATATAGGGTATTTTCCGTCGGTACCGTAAGGACACTCACGAGTAAGAAATTTCTTATCGTTAGGTTGAAATAACCCCATACCATCATTTGAAAACAAATGGTTTTTACTCCACAAAAGAATATAATTTTTAAACTTTAACTCTGTAACTGATCCCAAATTGTGTCCTCCCGATTCTAACTACCAGACAATTATACGATATCATTTTAAATTTTCCTTATTATTTATGATTACTTTAGTAGGTCCTGTTTCTTCTTCTGTAATAGCATCAAGGATTCCGGCTTCGCCTTCTTTCAAAAGCTCGGCAACTATTTCGAGATCAAAGTTCCGCGCTTTGGCGATTGCCAGCGCTGCGCCCATATCAATGCCCATCACTTTGCCGGAGGGGGCAAGGCGAAGCTGGGTGGTGCAGCTTTCCAAAATCTCCCAAGCCTGCTGTTCCTGTATTAATTGTGGGGCGTATTTTTGGTAAGGGCAGAGATTTTCAAAGGCGCAGGGTAATTCCTGTTCTTTGCAGCCCTGACAATATGACGGACCGCCGCTTTTCTTGAAATGCCATGCGGTGAGTTTGCGGATGCGCTCTCTGGCTTCGCCCAGCAGGGAAACGTAGTGGGTGAAGGTTTGGAAGAAGTTTTCAGCAAACTCTGATACATCCATGACTTTACGAATATTGTCCGGCGTAGGATCGGCTGGAGCGTTCTTGTCCTCATCCAAAACACCGTCCCAAGCGATGATATGATTTACGGCCAGATCCTTAATGAGAAAATCTAAAAACAGAGCATTGCGTTCTTGCGGATTTTTGAGGTCGATAGGATTTTCACATGCAAAGCCTGCTTCTTCAGCGTCGCGCAGACCCTTTTCAAGATCAGATATTTTCTTCTGCGCGCTCATTGTCGCCACAGAATAACTGAGTGTCGTAAGCGGCTTAACCTTAACCGTGAAGCCTTTTACAACTTCAATACGATACGCTTCGGATGGTTGCTTTAAAGTGATCATAGATACTGGCTCCCATCCAAGTCATTGAGTAATTTGACGGTGAGCATTCGTCCCATTGTTTCATTGAACGCACCTTGAAAATCAAAGCTGGCCTGCACACCGCCGGGACCATCGACCGAGAGTTTGGGCTTGGGCAAATACACTTCATGGGCTTGCAGCGTCAAAATCAGACCGGGCGCAAGCGTATAAGAAAACTCCAGATCAACAGGCGTGCCGCTCGATGCTTTATCCACCAAAGTGGTATCGGCAAAACGCACTTCAATCGTGCCTGTGAGCGATGCAATGGTCGGATCCGCGCCATCGATCAGGCCGTCATCGCGGATCGTTTCGATTTTCTCCATGTTGTTGGAATAACTCACGGAGCCGGATGTGAGGTTGCCGATATTAACGCCGTCGCTTTTAATGCTGCCCTGAAACTGGCTAATGCGCGAAAATGTAAGGCTTTGCGGCGTTCCCCCTTGCGTTGCGATAAAGCGGTTTTCTGCTTGAGCAATGGCGTTAATGGTCGCCGCCGCCGCGCCGGAGCGTTGAAAATCCAGCGCCAGAGAATTAATCACAATCCCTGTATGCATAAAATAGGCAGGAACTTTGGACATACCGATTTCGGCAGAATAGCTGGGCAGCGTATCTTTACCAGAGATAAATTCATGCTCGGTGCCGCCGCCTTCCAATGTGGCATCACTTAATGTTGCCACGGAGGCATTTTCCGCCAGCGTAAAAGCATTTCCACCCGAACCAGCCGTGTCATGGGTAATCAACAAACGCTGCGTTCCGGTGGGGCGGCTGTAAGTGGCGACGGTGACATTGCCGTCCGTGGAGGCATTAAGCTGCGTGACCGCATTATCCACGGTCTGAATAACGGTGCCACCGATCAGAATTTCATCACCAGCAGGCGCTGCAGCAACAAAAGTAAAGATCGTGCCATTGATGGTGATCGTATCGTTTGCCGTGGGCTGGTCGGAAAAATCAATATATCCGCTTGCCGCGACATCGCCGGAAGTCGGATCACCAAGCAGCCCAGTCAGCCAGAACCCAAGATAACGCGGATCAACAGGAACGGCGATATCGCCCTCATTGTTAATCACATCCCGTAAGGGCTGGAGCGGATCGCGGCCATAACCGAGAACCGCGTCCTCAATCAACCCTTGTTCACTGCCCAAACTTGAGCTGTTAAAGGGCATCTTGGTAAAATTGCCACTGGGCTGCACTCCGTACGCGGTCTCGCGTTTGAGCAATAATGTAGCGTTCGAGCCATATGCACGAGCCATGGTTTTCTCCTTTTTGGTTGAGTTAAAATGTGATGTTTATGAAAGGGGCGTTGGGGTTTCGTAATCCATAACCAGCGTGATCACGCCAGACTTGATGGCATGAGCACCGGGGATAATCTCGATTGTGACATCCGGACGGGCGTAGCTCATGCCGAAGATAAGCCCGCCCAAATCAGGGGAGGATTCCAGCGCTGCGCCAATTTGCGTAACCAGATTATCGAATGTGGTGTCGCGGCTTGCCTGATCGCCTTCCGCCACATAAATCTCGATTTCAACTTCATGCTCGTAATAAACTGCGCCAAATCCGCCCAAAGCTTCATCCGGTGTACCGGGATTACCATCGCGCAAAATAATCAGCCCCTCTGCAGGGATTTTTTCTGGCACAGACGCATTGCGCTCAAGCTTTGCCGCGCTTGCATTTTCAACCAGCGTGGCCAGTGCCTGCAACACGCTCTCAGTCTTACTGGTCATTTATAAACTGCTTTCTTTATGGGAATCGGTTATCATGAGAATCGTCATTTCTGACGCTCCCAATATAATCCTTGCAAAATATACCAAATTTGATATAATGAATAAGTGGACGATTGAAATTTTAAACGAGGCCGTTGAGGCAGAGCTTGAAGCATTGCCCGCCGACATACGGGCAAAACTGGTTAGGATCATTGATTTGATCACAACATTCGGCCTTGAAAACGTCCATGAGCCTTACATTAAGCATATCGAAGGTAAGATCTGGGAAATGCGGATGAAGGGTAAAGATAATATTGGCCGTGCATTATATGTAACAGCGAAAGGCAAGCGAGTGGTGATCTTGCATGCTTTTATAAAGAAAACACAAAAGACACCCGGCAAAGCCAAACGCCTAGCCCAGCAGCGTCTTAAGGAGTTAAAGGAATGACAAAATCTTTCGATAAAATAGCTAAAAAATGGCAAAAGGATCCTGCGTTTCAAAAAGAATATGAAGCGCTTGAGTCTGAATTTACACTCGCACATTCCTTGATTGAGGCGCGTGTTCGTGCTGGCCTGACACAAGAAGAGCTGGCTGATAAAATGGGAACATCCCAACCAACCATTGCCCGCCTTGAAAGTGGACATAAGCCAAGTCTTAAAACATTGGAGCGTGTTGCTGAGGTCACAAATTCCAGATTGATGATTCAACTTGTACCGGAAGAAACCCAGCAGGTTTAAACTCTTATCTGTTTTCATTTATATTTGCCTTCTAAAATATTGATGTGTTTGTTTCCCCATTCATCGGCGATCTTTTGAACGTCGAGTTTCTTTGGCATTTTGGCAGCGGGGACGAGGATAAACATCACCACCGTAGTTAAGCCTTTGCCTGTTTTAAGGGCGCTTTTACTGGCTTTGCGAAAGCCTCGAAAATCACCTGTCTTGCGGCTATAGGAAGCACGGCGATCATCGGCGACAAGAAAGGCTGTGCCACCTTTGCTTTTTACAAACCGTAGATCACCCTTGTGTTTGCGATAGAGGTCAGGCGTGGCTTTACGGCGGTTAATGCGCTTGGGCGCGTTCTTGGTCGGGATGGCTAAATAGCGGCCTTTGCGCGCTTTGATCAGAGTGCCCTGGTCAAAGGATTCAATGATCTCGGCAGCTTTAGAATAGACAAAGCCTTTGGTATCAATGCCGGGGCCATCGTCAAAGAATTTAGAGCGCCAAGTTCGGGAGAGCCGCGCGCCAAGGCCTCCGCCCACGACATCCTGCCGCAGCTCTTTCTTAAGGCCGTTCGTGGCTTCTTTCGTGGCACTGGCAGCCATACGCTCGATAAATTCGCGTTCCTTACGCATGTTCTTGCGAAGGTCGCCGATGGTTTCTGCGCTTAATCTCATATCTTCCGCGTATCCAAAATCCAGACATAAGAATCCACATCCTCTAATCGTGGCTCGGCCTGTATGAGATAAGTTGCGCCGTTAATTTCCATCCGGTCATTTTCTAGCGGCGTTGGTGTTTCAGAGCGGCGCAGCTCAAAAAACAGGCTATCCAGCGCGATTTGCGTTTCCCCAAGATCGAGGAGGCTATCTCCCCGTCTTGGAAGAACGCGAACAGTTACAGGAGCGCCTGCCTGCGGAACGTAAGAAGCATCAAGGCCGAACTCTGCAAAAACCGTGTCTATGGTGCTTGCAAAATTGCTCATGCTTCAGCCTCATTGGAGAGTTTTGCGGCCAGAGCTTCGGCTTCTTCTTTAGGCAAAGGCTCTTCCGTTAAAACTGCGCCGTCAGGATCCAGCACATCATACTTACCAAAATGGCGGTGTTTAATGCTGTATTCACCAGCGGCAGGCGGATCTGGCTCCTTGGTTTTGGCCTTTTTGCTCTCGACTTCCTCCAGCGTATCCCACCAAGATTTAGGAATATCACCTTCAGCAATGCCAATGGTCTCGCCCTGTTTGAACTCCACCGTATCGAGCACGGCGTAATTCTTGCCCTTTTCATGGTGTAGAACGTGAGAGCGCAAAGCGGCTTGATCCTTACTTAAGGACAAAATAAAACCGGGACCAAATCTTACCTTGGCTCCGGTCACAATATATTGCTTCGTCATGTTTTATCCCCTCTATATCAGTTGTGCCATGCAGGCTTGTTGCCAGAAGCCGTAGCCGACATTGCGCCATGTATCGACGCCGTAGCGGTGCTTGTCTTCTTCGAATTCCAGCTCGGAGCCTTCCGCCACAGCCTTGAGGACAACGGATTCTTCCTCTTGGCGGATCAGCGGTTTGACCGAACCATCGGTGCGGAAAACAGCCAGCTTGTCCGTCCATGGCAGGCGCGGATTTTGCGCCACCGAAAGCGTGATCTCGTCCATGACCTGCACAATGTTGGTCTGACCGTGCGTGATGACCGGAGCCGCCGTCGCCGCTTTGGCCACATGCCACATCGTTGTCGGCACCATAACCATGAAGGAGCGCGCATTTTCATTCATTGGCTCGCCTTGACCGTCTTTCAGAGAGTAGAGCTGCTGAATGACTTTTAGGATAGAAAGCTGAAGCTCTTCCACCGATGGCACGGCGATTGATCCATGCACTTCTGTGGGTAGCGTTGAAATATCGATTTGCAATTTATTAGACTGCGCGCCGCTATCGCCCTCGGTGTGATCAGTATCAAAGAAATACTGCCCGTCATAACAGACCGTGGATTCCGCATTGATAATCAGCTCGGAGAGCAGTTTCGCCCAATGCGCATTTGTGCGGTCGGCCAGCTCATCAACGCGCACCATAACTTGCCCCGTTTTGTCACGGCGCAGCTCGCGCACCAGCAATTCCAGCGTGGCTTCAAAGTGCTTGTTTTCGATGGTGATGCCGTTTTCACGGAATCCCTTGGCTTGCCGCCCGCCAATCCATTCCCGCATAACAGGAACCTGTCCGAGCCATTTATAGGTCTCGGATTCCTGATCGGAGGTGAAATAGTTAGACAGGGCGTTAACCCATTCAAGGCCGGGATTTTGCTCCAGCCGTTGATAAAAGCGCCCGATAATGGCGCGTGAAGATAATCCTTGTGCGGACATGATGGTTTCCTTTTCTGTTTGATAGAGTTTTTAGTAGAGGGGAGTAATTACGCAGCAGCGGTAATCAGCGTGTTGAAGGTGACAACGCCCACACCAGCTTTTACGAACCGGGCAATGCGCCCAATGTAAGTGTTCGCCGTTGCCGTAAGCGTGAAGGTGTCATCGTCCGAGGCATAAACCGCCGCGCCGATATTGGTAATGGCAAGCCCCGCGATAGGAAGCTCGACCGCGCCTTGCGTACGCACACGGATTTTCTGATCCCCGGCAGCGCCGTTCACATTGTCGGTTCTCGCCTCCGCAAAGCCGTAGAAATAATCACCTGCTTGTAAGGGGCGTGCGTAGCCGCTGGCGTTGTCGCCGACGGCTGCTCCTTCATAGATGATGTCTCCGGCAATGACCGGAACCTCGTTAATTGTGCCCAGCTCGAAGGGACGCTGGACATCATTTGCCAGTGTAGTCATGGTTTTCTCCTAATTTTAAGGGTTGGTTTAAGTGGTGGTGGTTACTTGGATCTGGGCGCATAGCGTTTGACGCGCCCTGAATCCTCAGCTTTGCGGAAGGCGATATAGGCATCCTTATCCGCAAATTCTGTGCGGATATCAGCAGAAGCTTGCCACTCAGATTCCGCACGTTCCTCAATCGGGGCATTCACATCGATATGCGGTGTTTGCCCAGTGGAAGGCGTAACAACAGGCTCTGCCAGCGTTTCTGCTTCCATAGTTTTGAGAACATTGCCGCCGCGCTGTTTTTCTGCAGCCACGATTTTTAAGGCCAGATCAGCGGCTTTGCTTTTGCCATCGCTTCTGGCTTGCTCCAGCAAAGCTTCATGGCCGGACATGGCGACCTCTTCCAGTCCTAAAATGCGCGCGCGTTCGGTTTCAGATCCGGCCTTATAGCCTTCATTGAAACTATCCTTGGTCATGCTCGAGGCAATTTCAGGGAGGTTTTTAGCAATATAGTCCGGCGTGATCGCAGAATGCGCGACCATATCACCTGTGTTGCCGGGGTTTTCCGGCGTTTCAGTCTTTTTAGTCATGACGACTCCTTTGGTTGGTGGTTGGGGTGGTGAAATAAGTGCGAGCGCGTCTTTCAGCCCTCCCACAAAATCGGCCATGCCACTTCGCACAGCCTCGCGGGCAGGCAAAACATCGCCAGCTCCGAATTTTGATAAAACATCATCTGTTGAAACATCGCGGAAGCGCGCCACCGCACCGATAAACTCGGCCTCCATGGCATCAAGCCGCGCTTGAATGCTGGTGCGGCCTTCATTGCTTTCCGGGTCTAGCCGTTTACCCGGCGCGTTCGAGGATACAAATTCGACCCAGCCGGATTCTCTATTCTTGGGAACCGCCATCGCCACGCCGATAGACCCCAGCATCGTTGTCGGCCCCGCCACAATTTTATCCGCAGCCGCCGCAATCCAGTACGCCGCCGAAGCCGCATTACCGTAGGCATACGCCACGATGGGCTTGCTCCCGCGCGCTGCAAATATAGTGCTGGCCAGTTCTTCAACGCCTGTGATAATCCCGCCGGGGCTATCGATCCGCAGGACAATGCCGTTAATTTCTGGATCACCCAGCGCATGTTCAAATTGCTGCTCAATCGCAGAAATGCTCGTGCCGCCAAACAGCATGGACAGGATATTGGAATACGGCGTAATCACGCCGCTAATATCAATCACAGCCACCGAACTTTGGCGGGTCATAATGTCCGCTGCCAGCGGCGTATCTTTTTGAAAAGCCGTTGGCGCTTCCATGGGTAAAATATCGGGCAGGATTGCAAGTCCGGTTGAAGAAGGAATATCCCACATCACGCACCGCCTTCCGTTTTGGCAGGAACGATAAATAAATCTCCATCCACGCCGTTCGAAATCACAGAGATTTTCTGCCCCGTCGTAATGGTCTCAGCCCAGTTCTGCATCTGTGAAAGCGGAGCGCTCCCAGCGGCATTGGCAGCTGTAGGATTATCACCCACCGTATAAAAGCAATCCTGCGTAGAAATCAGCCGCACCAGCGGAGAATTGATAACGGCAGAAGCGGCAGCGATAGCGGTAAAAGCAACTTTCTGCCCGTTCGCATAATCCCATTCCGGGGCTTGCACAGGCACATGTTGATCACCGCTGACCGCACTAATAATGCGTTCAGACATTTCGTTTTTCCTTATTTTTGAGAGGTTAGTCTTGGTCTTTTTTGTTCGTCTCTTCCAGATCATCTGTTTGATCTGGTGCAGGCATATTTGTTTCGGGCTGTTCTTCCAGTCCGGCCTCTAAGCGTAGGCGTTTTTCTTTGGTGCGTTGACGGTGTTTTCGTTCCCAATCGCCGCCGGTTAGAGCCGCTGTTTCTTCGGCTAATGTAGAGATGCCCATATCAATGCGCTCGCGGGCGGCTTTGCCTTCTTTGAGTTGATCGATTTGACCGCGCGGTGGGCCAATCCATTCTGCGCCGAGATAGGCCGCGCGGATCATGGGGGCGGAGAAAAATCCGGGTGCGTTTAAATGCCCGCGCGCGACGGCTTCGGTAATTACGGCTTCATAAACGGGCTGGCAAAACATGGATGCCAACCATTCACGGCGGGCGCGGAAGAATTTCCAAGCCTCTAATAATGCAGCCTGCGCAGCGGAATAACTCGCCGTGAAATGCTTGACCAGCATCTCGAACGGGATTTCCAGCGCCACGCCGACTTGGCGCAATACCGCTAGCACGAACTGATCAAAGGCCGCATTGGGGCGTTTGGGATCGGCAATTTCTACGCTCTCATAGGGTAGTAGATCCAGTATCGCGCCCGGTGCCAGCTCAAAATCTTTCTCATCACGCCCGCCGCTCGCATCATCGCCCATGGGAGCCAGCCCGTCTGGATCTTCGGATTTGATAAACACGCTAAACATGGAGGAAACCACGGCAGCCATAAGCTCGGCTTCTGTGTATTTATCGAGCTGTTTAAGGCTCTCAATCACAGGCGTTAAATACGGCACAGGGCGCGTCATGCCCACGCGGATCGGGCGCGCCAAATGCCCCACCAGCCAGTTACCGTCTTTATCGTAAGAGCGCAGCCGCACCCATTGGCGGGACTTCGGATTTGTTGTTTCGCCCGGATGAGCTTGCAAAACATGATAGGCCAGCGGCGCGCCGAACGCATCTTTTTCAACCCCGCCCGCCAGCATCGGCGTATCACGTTTCCAATCCGGATTACAGACGCGGTCAGCCTCGACAAGCTGCAAACATGTGCCGTAACGCTCACCCGGACGCTGCACGAATTTACGCAAGGCAAACACATCGCCAGCCTCCAGCACAGAGCGAAAAGCAAGATCCTGCAGCCCTGCAAAATCCTGCACACGGGTCGCATCGCAATTCTTTGATCCTGCCCAGTAACGAAACTCACGTTCGGCAGCGCGTTCAAAGGCTTCGAAATCTTCCTCCGAATTGCCCAGCACGCCTTTTAGCACATCACGATCAATGCGTGACTGCACTTTCAAGCCCGTACCAACAACATTGGTCACCACCGTATTAATCGCGCCCGTGGCCAGCGGGGCGTTGCGGATAAGATCACGGGAACGCTCCCGCAATTCCGGAAGATCGGGCAAAGTGACCTGATCAGCACTGCCATCCACCGTTTGCCATGCTTTCGTTTGATTGCGATCCTTGCGCGCGCCTGTGTAGCCGCCATAAAGCGCCATCACAGTTTTGGCTTTAAGACGGCGCACGCCCGCTTCCGGTGAAACCCAGCCTACAAACTTATCCAGCGTTGTTGGCTTTGGCAGTGAAATTCTCTTCCTGCTCATAGCGGCACTCCCGCGCGTGTGCGAATGCCGCCACGACTTTTACGGGCAAGGCGCATCTCCAGATATTTTTCACGATCATACAGAGTTTTAAGATCACCCTTGGTCACCGCGCGCCCTTCATAGGACACGCTTTGACCGCCTGTTTCGATTGCGGCAATGGCGCTTTGCACGCGGGTTAATTTGTCTTCCAATGTTTCGCTCATAATTTAATGCCTTTGCTTCTTGCGCGCCGTCCCTTCGGTTTTGACGGCGCAGGTTTTGGTTTCTCATTCTCTTTCGGTCTGGGATTTACAGGATCATCAACGCCCAGCGAGCGTTCCATTTCCCGCCAGTGACGATCTCCGAAACGATCCAGCCCCTCGACCGCCGCCGCCGCGCGCGCATAAACGTAACAATCCAGCGCTTCATTGCGTTCTCTGGTTTTTTGCCATTCGCGCACAGCATAGCCACGGCGGTTTTTAGAGGTAATCAGTTGCTCCGAACAGAGCTGTTTTAAATATTCTTCATCGACTTGCGGCAGGTGAACATAGCCCGCCGGATACGCCTCTCCGCTTTCTTTAGTGGGCGGGACTTTGCGCAAATTATTGAACAGCTCCAGCTTGGCAATGCCGCCCGCAACAGGGCGCACCCGAAGCCCGCGCTTTAACTTTTTCCCGCCCGCCGTAATCTCCACCGCACTTGGCAAACCCACCAGAGCCGCCCCGCGCGCGACGCCCTTAATGGCCATGACCAGCGACTGGCTTTGCTTGCGCGCCCAGGCATAAACTTCTTGTGTGGCATAACCGCTATCCACCGCCAAACGCCGCAAAGGCAGATCAAAGCCGTTTTCATGCTCCCATGTCTCGCCAAGAAAAATCGTCAGCTTGTTCCAAACCGCTTCACGGCCTGTATCGCCTTCCAAAATCCGGTGATCAATCAACCAGCTTTCTTTATCGCGCCCCCAAGCCCAGACCGAAATCTCGATCCTGTCTTTTTGCACATCCGCGCCAGCAGTAATAAACATGCCGCCTGCCGGAACATGGCCAATTTTGTACACCTCGCGCCGTTCATAAAGCCGTTGCCAGTCAGGCGCTTCGCCAGTTTCCACGTAAGTTTCGCCCAGTTCTGTGTTCTTAAAAGATTTAATCGCCGCATCCGATCCTTGCGCTTCCACCCAAGCCCGCGCAATTTGCGCCCATGACCGCCAGCCATAAGGCGAATAGAGCGAAGACAAATGAAACCCCGCCGTGCGCGCATTGCCGTCCGCTTGCGGCTCCCAATTTCCGTTTGCCAGCATCCAAGTTTTATGGTGCTCCTCAATCTTGTGTTCGCAATGTTCGCATTCATATTTGGCATCGTCCGGCGCGCCTTTCGGCCATTTAAGTTGCTCGAATTTCAGCCATTGAAGCCCGCCGCATTCCGGGCATGGCACCATATATTTACGCTGATCGCTCAGCTCATATTCCCGCTCAATCCGCGATGTGCCGCGAATGGTTGGTGTGCTCACAATCAATATTTTACGCCGCGCAAAAGTCCGCGTCCGCGCCTCGGCCAGAGCGACCGGATCGCCCTCACCATCGACATCACCAGGATAGGCATCAACCTCATCCAAAAACAGATAGCGCACAGGCATGGATCGCAATCCAGCCGCGCTGTTCGCACCAGTCAGAACCAAAACACCGCCCTGAAAATCTTTCTGCAAAATCGTATTGCCACTATCCCGCGCCCGCGCAGGACGCACGAGCTTGCGGATAACGTCGCTTTCCTCGATCAGCGGTTCAAGCCGTTGTTTCGAGTTACGCTTGGCCATTTCCACCGTTGGCAAAATCGCCAACATCGGCCCCGGCGCATGATGGATCACATAGCCAATCCAGTTATTACCCGCCTCAGTCCCGCCAATCTGCGCGCCCTTCATAAAAACTACGCGCCGAATGGGCGAGCTGGAAGACAGGCAATCCATAATTTCGCGCAAATACGGCGTGCGCTCGGTGCGCCATGGCCCCGGCTCAGACGCCGCCTTGCCCGAAAGCCGCCTGTGCTCGTCCGCCCATTGCGACACGCTCAAAATAGGATCGGGCCGCAGTGCGCGTAATACGCTCCGCACCACGATTTTCTCTGTTATGTCTTGCATTCATTCCTGCAGCCCACTGATTTCCTTTAAAAAGCAATTTTATGATCGTTGAAATGACTGGATTACTCTCCAGATCTACGCCTTCATGGAGATGTAACCAATTGATTCAAAAGGAAATTACAAATGACCAAGAAAACTGAAGAACAAACCAAAAAGCCACTTTCCAAACGTATGACCAAAACGCTCCAAGTGATGGAGGCTCTAGGCCGCGAAGAAGGTATAACCCTTGACGAACTCACCGAAATGACCGGCTGGCAACCACACTCCGCGCGCGGCTTTTTGTCCAACATGCGCAAAAAACTCAAAGAGAAAGGCGAAGATAGCCAGATCGTCAAACACACAAGCGACGGCAAAACCATGTACAAACTCGAAGCCCTCGAAAAATCAGAGGGCAAAGATGATGCATAAAGATTTAGTGCTTTATCACGTCTATGGTCGATTAGAGACCGAAACCTTTGAACGTGAACAGATCACCCGTGATGAACTTCCTGATATTATCCGCACCTATATGGCCGAAGAAAATGTGAGCTACCACATGATCCTTGGCATTAACGGTGACGGCGTTATCTGCTCCCCCATCAAAAACTGGACACCGGAACATCCGGACGCATTTTCAAGTCTTGAAGTCGTGCCGTGGTCAATTATTCAAAAATATCGTAATCTCCAATAAAAAAGGGATTAGCATGGCTATCACATCACAAGCAGAATTTTTCTTAAACGCATACTATGTTCTTGATCTTAATGCTTTAGAACTGCAGCGAAGCAGAGAAGAGCGCGCTAAAGAGCATAATTTAAAAAACCCTGGAAAAATCGTTCAAGAAATAGGTTTTCCGACTGATTTGCAGACTGGTGTTACAGATTTTGTCTGCTTAGCTTTTGCTGTTGAATTATACCTTAAAGCTGTATTTGAGGTTCTCGGAAAAAAGCAAAAAGGGCATAACATAAGAAAGCTCTTCGAAAAACTCCCTGAAGATGCACAAAAAGATATTTTTAACATCCACATGAAAAATGTATATCAGGCAACGCTTGAGAACTATAAAGAAAGCATGAACGTAATTAGTGATGGTTTTGAAAAATTTAGATATTCATATGAACACCAGAGCCTAACCTATCATAAACGTTTTGCGCTTGAGATGATCAATGCAATGAAGGAATTCATCACCAATACCCGAAAATCAAAACAATAATAATTAACCTCCAAACTCTTCATCTGTTTCAACATGAATCGCTTTCTTCTTCGTGGCATCCTGCCAGCGTTTAACAATCACATCGACATATTTTGGATCCAGCTCGCTTGTGCGGCATTGCCTCCCCAACCGTTCACACGCAATAAGCGTAGAGCCTGAGCCGCCAAACGGATCCAGTACAATATCCTTGGTCTTGCTCGAATTCTTGATCGCACGCTCCACCAACTCCACGGGCTTCATCGTGGGGTGGAGATCATTGACGCGCGGCTTGTTCACAAACCAGACATCGCCCTGATCGCGCGCGCCGCACCAGTAACGGTCATTACCTTCTTTCCAGCCATAAAGGATCGGCTCATATTGGCGCTGATAATCCGCACGCCCCAGCGTAAAAGTATTCTTCGCCCAGACAATAAAAGTCGACCATTTCCCGCCTGCCGTGACGAACGCTCTTTGCAACGTGTGCAGCTCGGACGAGGACATGCAGATATAAAGGCTGCCCTTGGTGACCATCAGCATATTTGTAATCGCATCATAGAGAAATTGCTCGAATGCTTCGCCGAGATTGTCGTTCATAATCGTGCGCCCGCCGCTCTTACCTTTGGCTTTGCGCTGTTTGTCCTTGGCGGTGTTGCCGTAATCAACATTGTACGGCGGATCGGTAAACACCATATCGGCGAGCTGCCCATCCATCAGTTTTTCAATATCCGTGACCACGGTCGCATCACCGCACAGAACACGGTGGTCGCCGCAAATCCATACATCACCGGACTTGCTGATCGGCTCCTCGGGCAATTCGGGAATATCTTCGTTTTCTTCTTCTGTCTCATCTTCTCCAAAAAGCAGATCGTCAATTTCCGCCGGATCAAAACCAAGGATATCTAGATCAAAATCATCCAGCTGCAAAGCTTCCAGCTCCAGCTTTAACAGATCTTCATCCCAGCCCGCATTCAGCGCAATCCGGTTATCCGCAATTATGAGTGCTTTACGCTGTGTCTCGCTTAAATGCGCGAGCTGGATTGTCGGCACTTCGCTCATGCCCAAATTCCGCGCCGCCAGCAAACGCCCGTGACCGGCGATAATAACCCCGCCTTCATCAAGCAGGATCGGATTCACAAACCCAAACTCCGCAATGGAAGCCGCAATCTCGGCAATCTGGCCGTCCGAGTGCGTACGCGCATTATTGGCATACGGGATCAACCCGTCCAGCGGGCGGTATTCAACTTTCAAGTTTTTCATGATGTCCTATCAATAGCAGTAAGGAGAGTTCTAAATGCATATGCCGCCACCAGTGGCACCACGCCGTTTCCACAGGCGCGGATTTTTGTTATATTTTTATAAATTTATTGGAGAGTCGATATGTCTAAAAAGGGACGCTATAACTTTGAGCTTGTTATGAGGCACAGCAACGCCTTAGCCATAGAAAGCCGAAAGAATAACAAGGAACGCCATGGTTCAGCTAGAAAGACACTTTCCTTTCTTGGACAGATTATTGATGAAATTGGAGGTGAACCCAAAAGCCATCAACGTAATGTAAGGATGGCACTAGCCACCCGTTTTTTTAATCATCTGCTTTCACAAATGATATTAACAGAGCGAGGTTTATTCTTAGACGCGAGTAATTCTTCACGTAGTGCCACCGAAACAACAGCTTTTTATTGGCTGATATGTTTAGACCCATCTGCCGCCAGTTTATATGATGCGTCATCATCACCAAGGCCTGTAGAAATACGCAAACGGCTAGAAAAATTAAATATTGATGTATCAGAACTGCGGGATATTTATAGCCACCAAAGTGAAGTTGCACATGTTGGTAACTCGTATGACAACATGCAGATCCGTTGGAGTAAAAATAATAATGGTAAACTTTCTGTAGGTGGCGGATCAAATAATGAAATTGAAAAAAACTCCTTTAATGCCATTATTGCCTCTATTTTAATATTCCTCAGATACGACCCTACTTATGAAGTATCAGAGCCATATGAGAGCTAACTTCGTTTTTTCAAAACAGGTTTTGTAGCATCGTCCAGAATACGGACGATTTCGTTATAGAGAACTTCATGCGTGTTATGACGATCTTGTGAGGCGGTTAGTTCTGCGGATAGGCGGTCGGGGATGGTGAGTAAATTATCCCTGATCGGGCGTAGGCGTTTAAAGATAATCGCTTCGGCTTCGTGACGGTCAATATACTTTCCGCCCTCGACTTTGGCTTTGATCTCTAGCAGTTTTGCTTTTTCCGTTTCGCTTTTTATACGGGTTTTTAGTAACAATGTTGGTAGCTCGGCAACGCTGATACCTCTACGCGCTGGTGCGTATGTTTCTTGCGGGGCGGGAGGTCGTTTTTCCGCAACCGTTTTCTTGGCTGGCTCGCGGTAGGCATCCATAATCGGATCGGCGACAACGGGGTCAAGCAAACCCTCTTTTGTTTTTGACAAAATTCCCTTTTTTACAAGCTGCCCGACATATTGCTTTGTAACGCCCCTGTGCTTTGCATAGGCGGTATTTGACATGTGGTTTTTAGACAATTATGTTTCCTTAAAAGGGGGGGTAAACTGGCTTGGGGGTAAACAAGATTTTTTCCCTGACGCTAAAAAAGTCCCGCGCGTTCCTCGCCCCTATAGGTTTCGGCCCCACAGGACCCATTGATTTTCTGTAGTCAAGTTGATTAGGCGGGGAAGCACTGGTTTCCAGCGTGTAATTCCCCAGCCTAGAAAAATCATACCCCAAAACAGTGAAAAGTGTTTCAGGTAATGTGTTGAAACACTGTTGCAACAGTGTTTCAAATGCTCTGTAACACTTAGAAACGCTGGAGCTTTTCTTGGTAGGTACCATCGGGATCATTGTTGTTGAGGATGCCTGCGAGCCGCCCTGTGCCGATGCTCATGTGCCGCCAGAGCGTTGACTTGCTGCTTTTAAAGTCATGCTCAATAACCTTCCACGGGATGTTGTTCGCACGCGCCCAGATCACCCGCTGCTCGATCACATTGAGCCACCGCAGCCAGCGCATGACCTCCTCCATAAAATCAACCTGCTTGGGCAAAGCATAGTGACGGCGGCGGCGCGCATGCAGCATGTCGTAGTAGCGCTCCCAATCATCTTTGAGCGTATCCGGCCACACAGAATGATAGCCGGGCACTCTGACCTCCGGGATGCAGCGATGGATCTCGGCGGCTTCTTCCATGTAGGCCATCACGATTCTGTCTGTCCAATATGGCTCGGGTGGTGGGGTGATTATTCGCATGTGCATTCCTTTCTCTGGCCGTAGAGCTTTTCCGCAATCTGTTTGACGAATTCCTTCTCCGGCCATGTCAGACGGCTGTCCGAGGGCGCGACATTGAGCACGCCTTGTTTAGCCCATGCAGCGCGGCGCATTAGCTCCATTTCTTCTTCGTTTTTTGGTGATTGCCCGGCAGCAGTGCCGAGGGGGCAGCGGTAATTTTCCATTGTGATTTCCTTTCTTTTTTCGAGATGGTTTTTTTGGGAGAGGTTTGCAGATGCTGAGCTTTCCACCCTTGATGGGTGAAGCTCAGCATTACTCCGTAGGAGTAAGGGGATTTCTGCCCACTGCCCACTGGCTGTAACCGCCTGTGGCTTTGGAGTTTGAACAGAGGGCAGTGGGCAAGAGCAGTGGGCGGTTGCCCACTAGAATTATTACCGTGAAGCCTTGTGTTCTGCTGTTTTTGATCCAATCCAGTGGGCAAACTGATGGGTAGCAGTGGGCAGAGGGCAATAAAATCGGGGCCAGTGGGCAGCATTATAAATCCTCCCCATCGGTAATATTATTATGCGCGGTAATCCATTTTTGTGGATCATCGACGGGGATTACATCGCCTGTTTTGGGATGTTTAAAATGGGTTGGATAAATGCGCGTGCCATCACCCAGCGTCATATCCTCGACACAGAGGTAACCTTGGCGGCTGCGTTGCGGGGCTGGCAGGCCGTAAAGCTCAGCGTTTTTGAAAAACTTTACATGGCCTTTGGCGCTTAAAATATTGAGCCGATCACGCAAGGAACGAGAGCTACCAAGGCCGGTTTTGTTTTTAAAGTTGTCAGAGAATTGCCGCGCGGTATAAACGCGGCCCTGTAAACCTTCCGTATAAATGATCTGCAGGATGGCTTCTTTTTTGCGTAAAGCTTCCGCATCAATTTTGCTGGCGGGTTGGTGCAGGGCAAGACGTTCGTAAGTGCTTGTTTCCGCCCAGCCAGCACTCCCGCGAATAATCGTCTTTGGCTTGATCTCTGGCCCATTGCGCAACTCGAAAATCAAAGAGCGCTCCGGGCGGGTTTCATCGGGACGGTGCAAGATAATGCCGGAGGTGTAATAAGAGCGCAGAGACCCAGCGCCGCTTAAAGCTTGGAACGGGTCTTCCTCGACATGCTTTTTGGAAACTTTCTTTGTATGGTGGGCAAGAATAAGTCCGGCTTCGGGGTTGATCTGCTCCCGCAGAGCCTCCACCCGCTGCGAGAGGAAAAACATCATCGCGTCATTATCATTTTCTCCGCCGATGCCACCACCATCAAACACGTTGCGAATGGGATCAACGGCGATAATATCGGGCGGGACGTCACCAAAATATCCTTGAACAGATCGTACAATCCTGCTGATACCATCCTCATTCAGGATCAGGCGGATCTGCGGGGTCATCACAAAGTTTTTTTGCAGACGATCCAGCGCATGATCCGGCAAGCACAGTCTTTGAATGCGCTCACGCAAATAGTGATATTGCACCTCAGCTTGCAGGTAGAACACGCGCAGTGGCCGTTTGGCTGATAATCCTAGAAACTCTTCTCCGGCAGCCATATTGGCCAAAAGTGCAATAAGGAAGTCACTCTTGCCAACCTTGGGCGCACCACCAAAAACCAGCATGCCGCCTGGGGTGAGAAGACGCGGGGCAATCAAATCCTCCGGCATAGGGCTGGTATCGGCGCGCAGATCAGCCACGCTATAAAGCGGGATCATGTTTGGGCGGCGGGGCTTGCTTTTTGCCACGATCCGATCCCAGTTTTTTAAGATGTCATGTACATGAAGCCCCTCAGCCACCGCATCGGCGGCGTCCCATTTGGGCGGTTTATCGGGCGGGACTTTCAGAATTTCGACATGAGCAGCCCCGGCGCGCGCGGCAGCACTCGCAGCCTTACGGGCATAATTCAATCCCGGCTCGTCATGATCCGGCCAGATGGTCATGGTCTTGCCCGCCAGCGGTGCCCAGTCGGTTTTATCAATGGGAGCCTTCGCGCCGTTCATGGCGGTGGTGGCGCAAATGCCCAGCGCAATCAAAGCCTCAGCGCATTTCTCGCCCTCGACCAGCACAATTGTATTCGCGCCAGCCATGCCCATCTGATTATAAAGCGGCCTGATTTCCGGGGCTTTCATCACGCCTTTAAGCGCATCCCATGGGCGGAATTGTTTGCGACCGCCTTTAGGATCAAAGCGATACACACTGGCAATTAGCTTCCCTTGTGCATCGGTGTAATCCCACTTCGCCGTTGGCTCACCGAGGTTTTGCGTATGTTTGTGTGGTCTGTGTTCACATGATCGGGGTTGTGTTACAGGAACTCCAGCGCCCAGCCAGCTTTGAATATCGGTGATGAGCTGCTTAAATTGACTCTTGCGGTCAAATCCCTTGACCTCCGCCCATAAATCCAGAATATCCCCGCCGTCACCCGTGGCAAAATCATGCCACAAACCGGCCTTTGAGCCATAAAGCTCCACCACCAGGCTCTCGCCTTTGCCCCCGCGAACATCGCCTACAATAAATTTACCAGCGCGGATAAGACCGTTTGGCAAAAGAGCATGCAGCGTTGCTGGCAAATTTTGCACAAGCTGAGATTTTAGCGCCTGTGCATCCGGCGGTTTTAAAGCAATAACATTGGGTGTGGCGTCATTTGTCATCAAACGCGCCTCATGTTTTATCGCTGTTTTTGTCGCGCTCTATCGTCTTGAGCTTGATAATCCCGTCAACCCATTGCAGGGCGCGCCCGACCTCACGTACTTCCTTGATCAGCATCGCGCGCAGCTCCGTGAGCTGGCTATTATTAAGCTTTTTCATCTGCCCAACGGGCCTGTGCTGCACCCATTTAAACGCCGCGCCACCAGCGGCGATGTGATCTTCTATTGATTTCTCCATTTTTCAGTCCTTTATAAAAATTGCTCCTATAAAGGCTGGTATGTACTCAGACTTAAAAACGACGAGATAAAATCAATTATTTTTAATTTTCTTCTTTTAAACGCAGTTCCTCCAAATATTGACGCAAGCGTTTAGCCTTGCTGGATAGGGTTGTGCGGGGGATTCCTGTGGCGTTTGCGGCTTCTGTGATGCTTTGATCTTTTAGCAATTCATAGGTCATCCGGATCTCTTCAGGCATAGCCTCTAGCAATTTCTGAATATCCATATTCTGCTCAACTGCCATATGAGAATCCGAGGCAAACGGATCACCCCAGATAGAATGCTCACCGGAAATGATATCCATCATTTCCATGGCGCTGTCATCGCTGCCAATGATCGTTGAAAGGGACAGCTCTTTTTGCCCCGTCCAGCGCATTTGACTTTCCGCCTCACGAATAATCATGCCAGCACAATTATTGACAATGGCCTTAACGAAGCTTTTTGGGTTTCCCTTGCTCTCATCAAAATCCGGCCAGGCATGGAGATAAGCCAGCATCAATTCTTGCTGCAAATCTTCAAAATCATCGCGTGTAAAAAATGGGGATCTGGTTAAAGTTTTTGCCTTATAGGCAATAAAAAAGGCCGCGTAGGAATCTACGCCGCCGTAACGGTTGCTCGACATCTTGTTTTCCTCTGATTTGGTTTGTGGGGGTCTGCCCCAACCAGAGAAAAAACGAATTGTCTAGTTATTAGAATGGCCTAAGATAATTACCTACGGTTGCATTCAAAAATGCAGTATAAAGTACGATCTAAAGATTTTTGAGAATGACGCGCGCCAATATTTCTGCAATTTCTTGCATGCGCTCCTCGGCGGTCATTTCATCGGGATGTTTGGTATTTACCGGCATCAGGAAATCCTCCTTTTATTGTTCCTCTTTATGCTGGTATGTAATCGGCCTTAAAAACGACGATGCACATACAAAAAAGCGCCCTCTATGGGGCACCCACGCAGAAATCGTACAAGCCTTGAATGTTACGATCAGAACCGTCGGAAATTATTTAAAAGAAGGGTGATTTGTACAAGTGCCATGTTTTTTCTCGAATTTAGAAATTGATCTTTTTTAGAAACACAAAGGACAAATATACTAAGCAGGACGCTACCATCCCCGGCAACACATTATACAAATCACCACTTAAACCAGCGATTTCCCAAGCAACACTTGCAGATGCCCCAACGATCATCATTGAAACAGCCTGTATCTGCGTTGTTTTAAAACCGAAAGAATAGAGGAAGATCAAAGGGGCAAACCCTGCTGCCATGATGGACCAGCCGAATGTTGTTAACTTGAAGACGTTGCTGCTACCATACAGAGCAATTCCCAAGGCAAGTAACGCGACTAAAAACGTTCCGCCCTTAACGAACACTCTGTTATCTTTATACTTGCTAAAAAGGTCATTAGTTAGTGCCGCAGAGCTGCTTAATACCTGACTGTCAGCCGATGACATCGCAGCGGCAAATAAACCCGCAAGAAACAGCCCTGCCAAGGCTCCAGGCATATAATTTACTGATAACATGGGCAAGGCTAGCTCTGGATCACTCAAAGATAGCTCCGGCAAAAGAACACGGGCACATAGGCCAGCGATAGAGCAAAGTGCTAATAGAGAGCTAACCATTGCTCCGTAATATAAGACAACCGTTTTTGCGTTTTCAGCCTTTTCAAGAACCATAAATCTGACCATGACATGTGGTTGCCCTATAACGCCAATACCACCAAAAACCCAACCAGCTAAAAAACCTAGAAATCCATATTTGTAAGAACTAGAAAAAAGTTGAGACAGACCGGGGTCTATATCATTTAACCGGATAAAAAGTTGGTTTAATCCGCCGATATAATTAAGGCCATAAAGAACAATTAGGGTTAACGAAACAAGCATAGCCAAAGCTTGAATAGCGTCCGTCCAGATCGTGGCACGAATACCGCCCGCCAAGCAGTACGTAACAACCATTACAAATCCGATGATTGCACTAAAATTTACATCTAGCCCCGTCATTGCATGTAGGGCTTTTCCGCCAGCACTCAACTGGGCTGCGGCATAAACAGACAAGAAAACAATGGTAATGGTGGCGGATAAAATCCTGACGGCCTTATATTCTTCCCCCGTCCATCGACTTAATAGCCCGCTATAGGTATGCGCCTGAATAGCTTCGTTTGTATGGCGTAACGCCCCGCCCGTATTCCACATCATAATGGTCGTGCCTATATACCATCCGGCAACAATCCATACAGCAGACAGCCCCATCGTATAAACCATGCCTATAAAGCCAACGAACATAAAACCGCTGCTTTCTGTGGCAAACAAAGACAGGCCAGCCATCCATGGCTTGATATTTTTCCCGGCTAACAAATAATCCTCTGTTGTGGGTTGGCTGTAGCGATAAGAGGCCACACCAACCAAAACAAACAACAACAGAAAAAAGGCAAAACTATAAATCATCTTTTGATCTTAAGACTCATAAACTACGTGTTCACCATGTGATGGCGATAAATCTGAAACATAACAATCATCTGTATGCCCGTCTTTGTTGAGCCAAGTATGGTTAACAAATGGCAAAACAATCGTAAGCGCGTATTGCGGCATCGGAAGAACACTATTATCGAGCTTTAATCCTTCCATGTTCTTTGTGAGATATGCTGAAAAAAAACGATGATAATGAGTATCCGTATAAGAACCTTGTGGAACCTTCTTTTTTGCAAAAGATATTTTATCTAAAAATCGATAGCTCTTTTTCGACAGTTTAATCGTGATTATTTTCTTATTTAACTTGAGCATTTCTTCTTCCTCTCGTTTGCAACGCAATAGAACCATAACTGTCATTATTATATCTTTTTAGTATAAAAAATAACAAAAAGTCAATTTTTACAGGCATTGAAATAAAGAAAAAAGTGTCATATAATTGACACATGAAAGAAATATCCGATCAAAAGCTAGAAGCATTAGGGTTGCCTGTCATGCAAGCTAAGGTTTATTTAGCGGCCTTAGAGCTAGGACAAGCCACAATTCAAGCCTTATCCCTTAAATCTGGGGTTAATCGTTCAACCATCTACACATTCATTGATGAGCTAAAGGCACGCGGGTACTTATTCGAAACAAAACAGGGTAAACGCAAAGTTTATAACGCCGCCAATCCCGAACATGTAGTAGAAACCGAGCGTAATCGTATGCAAAATCTGGAGACGCTTTTGCCTGAACTCCAAGCCATAAATAATGCCTCCATAAAAAAGCCGCGCGTTAGATATTATGAAGGCATGCAGGGTATCAAAGAAGTTTACTTAGACATGATCCACGATAAGGAGGACATTGTGTCCTATGAGGATTTACAGCATTTGAAAGAAGGCCTATCCAAATCTGTATATGACAGAATCCCTGCCGAGCGCGCAGCGAACAAGGTTCACTTGTCATCAATATCAAGAGACACACCAGCAGCGCGAGAGTTTTGCAAAGATGACGACAAGCTTCTAAGGCGTACAAAGTTTATAAAAGACGATGATTTTAAGACCGAAATCAAAATCTATGGCCACAAGATAGCTTTGATCAATTTACGTGGCGACACGCCATTTTGTGTTTTGATAGAAAATAAACATCTGGCAGATACTATGCGCATGCTCTGGAAACAGCTTTGGAATAGATTATAAGAGCGTTTGGCCCCATAGACAGCTACGCTCACTTTACCCCTCTATGGGGCGCTTTGCTGAAAAAATTATGGATATTTTTAAAAACCAAACATATCGCGCTGTTCACGCCATGAAACGGGAAAACCGCGAATAACATCTTGCAGTGTTAGAGCGCGCGGTTGTGTGCCGTCCATGATTGTTTGAATAATATCTGGGGCTAAAAGCGTCAGCCGCATAATTCGGTACATATGGGTTGGCTCGATATCCTCTTTTTCTGCCAGTTCTTTTGGCGTTTTGTACTTACCGGAATCCAGTTTTTCTTGCCAATCAAATGCTTTTATCAAAGATGATACAAATACATGGTCTTGCTTTGGCCCCTCGACATTGGTGATGGCTTTGATATTTTTTCCTGTTGGCGAAACAATTGTTTTGCGGCTCTGTCGCCGTTTAAAGCTCACCGGAACGACGATGCTCAGTATTTTACTTTCATCATTGTAAGCAAGCATGTTCATTTTCGCCCCCGTTAAGTTTATTTATGATTGTCGAAAAACCTTCCAGCCTCAGATCAATCTTCACCGCCTCTAAATTGACGAAGACATCTTTAACCAAAAGCTGTGTGATGCGTTGCTGCTCGGTTGTTTTTAGCTCTTTCCAAAAATGATCAAAGTTTTTGATTTCCTTGCGCAGCTCCTCCAGACCAAAATCAATGGGCGTGTCATTTGCCGCCTTTATCTCGCTATATGTTTTGGTAAGCATCTCTGGCGATTCAATCATCTGTTTGATGTGTCCAACCACCAGCGCGTCAATTTCTGCGGCAGGAATGGGGCCGACCTTGCAGGCTTGGTAATGCTGATGAATGACTTTTGTTGGGGTGTAATATCGATAGGTGCGTTTGTTCTTAACCGTAAAGCTTGGGGTCATGGCGCAATCACAGCATTCGCACCGGATCAGCCCGCGCAGTAATGCTGGATTGCGGTTGCGCGTGTAATTGCCTCTGGTGATAGGGTTTTGCGCAAAAATCTTCTGCACCTTGTCCCAAATTTCCTGAGATATAATGGCCTCATGCTGACCTTCATACACTTTGTCTTTGTGAACAATCTTGCCGATATAAATTTTATTTTGGAGTAAACGGTAGCAATATTGTTTGTTTATAGTCGTTCCGCCACGAAGGTTTCCGCGACTGCTGACAAATTGTTTTGTACGGTAGCCATCGCGTTTCAGCTCAATAAGTAATCTGGTAATGGAGCGCAAAGCAATGAAGCGCTTAAACATATGGATAACATCTTCGGCTTCTTTCTTATCAATATAAAGTTTACGATCTTCCACCTGATAGCCCAGCGGCAAAGCGCCGCCCATCCACATACCTTTTTGTTTGGAAGCTGCAAATTTATCGCGGATGCGCTCACCGATTACCTCACGCTCAAACTGGGCAAAGCTAAATAGAATATTGAGCGTCAAACGTCCCATGGAATCCTGCGTATTAAAATGCTGGGTCACCGATACAAAGCTGGCATTATGCTCATCAAAGATTTTAACCATCTGCGCAAAATCAGCCAGCGAGCGTGACAAGCGGTCAATTTTATAAACCACCACAATATCAACGCGACCAGCCTCAATATCAGCCATGAGTTTTTGCAGGCCGGGACGTTCCATGTTTCCTCCTGAATACCCGCCATCATCATATTGTTCCGGTATAACCCGCCAGCCTTCATGACGCATGGCTTCGGTATATTTTTCACCGGCCTCACGTTGGGCATCCAGCGTGTTGTATTCCATATCCAGACCTTCTTCGGTGGATTTGCGGGTATAGACCGCGCAGCGTAAAATCTTTTTCTCTGTTGTCTTTTCCGGCATTACTTGCGCCTCCTTGATTTATGATAAGGGCGGGGATTGGCTGTTTTGCCCAGCCCAAAGAAGGCATTGCCATTCCAGCGTGTCCCCGTAATGGCAAAAGCGGCACCGGAAAGGCTTTTATATTTTACGCCTTGATATTCATAATCATCCTCCAAAACTGTGACATGATGCTCCACGCCTTTGACCTCACGAACCAGTTTTGTACCAATAGCGAGGCGTATATTGTCATATTTTCGCTCATTCAATCTTTTGCTTTCAGCCAGCGCCTCCAGCCGATCAATGGTCTTTTTGGTCAATCCGCCATAGGTCAGTTCTTGCACGCGGTAGATCAACTCACTAACCAGATATTTCTTGTTCGATCTGTTCTTGGGAGGGACCTCAAAATAGCGCGGCCATTCCTGGAGAAGGGCTTTGACGCTCATCCCCTCAAAGGTCGTATATACGCCTTCGTATCCAGAATTTTTCAAAAGCTTTTACACAATTACAGATAATCCTGACGATGCACAATACCTTATGAATATTTTCGTCTTGAACCTTGAGAAAACCACCCCGGAAGAGGCAAATTCTAAGCTATCACAAGGATTCATTGGCGGCGCAGGTGGAGCAGCAGCAGGTGCTGTCATGGGTGGTACGACAGGGGCTATAGCCGGAGGTATTGGGGGTGCGCTTGTATCTTCGTTGGCTAATGCAATGGTTAAAGATATATATTACATGTTGGTTGCAGATGTTCAAATTAAAGAAAAAACAGATGCAAATGTTATTCAAAATCAAAATATGCAAACGCAAACATCAGATAAAGGTGGTCGCTCTCAGCAGGTGAGAGAGATAGTGCATGCTAAAGAATACCGGACTCGCATTGTG
>JAJFIM010000283.1 GCA_021774995.1 Alphaproteobacteria bacterium
CTTTTACGCCTTCCCTTTTGGTCGCGCGTCACGCCTTCATAACTATCACAACGGTCTGCGGCAAGCTATCCAGCGGGGGCGCCCACAGCGAGGCTCAAAGAACTGGCCTCCACCAATTCCCGCGCCCATGTCACCGACACCATGGCGCCCCGCCCGCCCGCAGCGACCGTTTGGCCAGACCCGAGCCGGGTTAAATGATTGCCAAAACGCACCTCCCCGCCGGTATGCTCCAGCAGTGTTTTTGAGATGAAAAACCCAAGGCCCATTCCCTCATGTTCCTGCGCGGGATCAGAAGGGGACGCGCCTGCGCGGCGCGCATTGCTGGGACGCGACGTCACATAAGGCTCGCCCAGCCGGGAGAGGATATCTGGGGCAAAACCCGGCCCATCGTCCAACAGGGAAATGGTCACGCTTTGCGCATCATAGGCGCCCTTTACCACAACATGAGCGTAAGCAAAATCAACCGCGTTCTCCATGAGACTGGCCAGAGCATGCACGATCTCCGCCTGCCGCCACAGCACCGGTTCGGCGCTCAGGGCGTCTCCTTCGATCTGAACCGCAATCGACAGCCCCGCGCCCCGATAGGGCGCCGTCACTTCTTCCAGCAGGGCGGAGAAAGATTGACGGGCAAAAACCGCATCATCCCCGTCGGGCCGTTCAGACAAGCGGCCCAATATCCCCCGGCAGCGCTCAACCTGGGAGCTCAGCAAAGCGATATCTTCGCCATGCGGACTGTCTTGGGGGATTTCTCGCGCTAACTCCGTCGCCACCAATCGAATAGTGGCCAGAGGCGTCCCCAATTCATGAGCCGCCGCCGCCGCAAGCCCGCCAAGGGCCGCAAAACGCTGTTCGCGCGCCAAAACCAATTGCGTTGCCGCCAGCGCCTGACCCATGCGTTCGGCCTCAGCCGCCACCCGGCGCGCATAGGCGGCCGTAAAGCCAATGCCCATCAGCAGAGCGCCCCACAGGCCAATTCTATAAGTCAGGGGAAAGGTGAATTGCTCATCTCCGCGCCAAGGCAACGGCAAATGAGCGACCGCCAGACCCGAGACAAGAACAAAAACCAGAACGCCAAGCGCCACGGTCGTTTTCGGATTAAGCATGCTGGCGGAAATTGTAACCGGCGCGAGAAACAACAACGCAAACGGATTTTCAAGCCCGCCAGTGAGATAAAGGAGAAGGGCAAGCTGGGTAATGTCAAAACCTAAATAGAACGCCGCCTGCCGATCGCTTAGCAATTGAGTTGACGGTAAAACCAGCACTGCCCACGCGTTAAGCGCGACGCTGGCGCCGATTGCCAAAAGGCATAAGACCAAAGGCAGATCATATCCCAAACCAATATAAACGACGAAAACGGCTACCGTCTGACCGATGATCGCAATCCAGCGGAGCCAAATGAGCGTGCGCAAACGCACGCGCCCGCGCCGCAAAGAAAGCGAGCCTGAAGGCGCCTCTCGGCTTGAGACAGTGAGATGTCCGCCAGGGTCAGACATTGGCTGGCCATGGCTTAGGCGCCGGCAAAGCGCGCGTCTCGCCAACGCTCATCACCCAGAGGCGGTCTTCTTCCATCCCTCTCGCGCGACCTTCGCGAACAAAGCGCAAAGGGGGTTCGAACGGAGGCTCAAGGGTCAGCGCGATGGCGCCCCAATGCATGGCCACAATGTGGCGCGTTTGGAGATCTATTCCCATTTGGATCGCTTCTTCGGGCGTGGCGTGTGACGCATGCATCATCTCGCGCGGGGCGTAGGCGCCGATTCCCAACAAAGCCGCGTCGAAAGGGCCGTGACTCTCGCCAATGTCTTTGAACACGTCGCCATAACCGCTATCGCCCCCAAAAAACACCCGGCGCGTTTCTGAAACCATGGAGAAACTCGCCCATAACGTGGTGTTGTAGTCCTGCCCGATCCGGCGCGACCAATGAACGCAAGGCAGCGCCGTCAACCGCACGCCGCCCAATTGATGATCTGCGCCCAGATGAACATATTGGCGCCAATCTAATTCAATAACGCGGGGGTACCCCCGGCTGTGAAAAAACTCAGCCAACCCAAGAGGCGCCACCACGGTCATACGGGATTTGCCCGGCAAACGCCGAATCGTTTTATCGTCGAGATGGTCATAATGATTATGACTGATCACCAAAATATCGATGGGCGGTAAATTCTCGATCCTTATGGCGGCGTCAACAAAGCGCTTGGGGCCCAGCGCGCCGGGTCCGGCGACGTCGGTCAAAAAGGGATCGGTGATGATGGTCTGCCCGCCCGTCCGAATCAGAAACGACGCATGGCCGAGCCACGTCAAACTGTCTTGAGAAGCGGCGTGAAATCCGGCCAGAGATTGGCTTTCCGTTATTACGTGATGGTTGGGGATATGCGGCTTTTCAAATCTCAGGCGCGCCATGCGCAGATAAAAACGCCACATGGCGGGCGGGCGCGGGCCGCGGCGCGGAGAACCGGGCGGATTGCGAAATGTGCCATCCGCATTGTGGTGGGCGGGACGATAGCGAACAGGATTCGGACTGGCCATAAGATGAAAGTCAATGCCGGTAAACACCCCTTGAAGGGCCATGAAAGACAGCCGCGCGGGCTACGCACTCATGCTCAATCTATCTGACCTCTAGGGCGCATGCCAAGGGACAATGACGGCGCGTAGGATCGAACGCCAAGCCCCTTCTTTCAAAATCCATAAAAATATCGTAAAATATTAAACGTATTCAATAAGTTAGTCATTTATCTGGCGTCATTATGGCCGGTCGCGCCCGGATAGTGCGCGTGGTTAATTGCGTTGGCGGCGATGTTGCATCGCACAACGATAAAAGCCATAGTTGGAAACGAAGCCAAGAGCCGCAAGGCAAAGGACGCCCATGCTATATCATTTCTATGAGCTCAATCATGCGGCCCTCGCCCCCTTGCGCACCGCCGCCCAGTGGAGCCAGATCATGCTCCGCTCGCCCCTGAACCCAATGTCCAAGACCTTAAGCGGACGCACTTACGCCGCCGCCTTAGACGTTTTTGAAGCCGCCACAAGGCGCTATGGCAAACCGGCCTTCGGCGTCACTGAAACCACCGTCAAGGGCCAGCCTGTCGCCGTCAAGAAAAGAGAGGTTTGGCGAAAGCCATTTTGCACGCTTCTGCACTTCCAGCGCGACGCGGCCGCGCTTGCCGCGCTCCAGGGGACCCAGCGCGCAGATCCGAAAGTTCTGATTATCGCGCCGATGTCCGGCCATTACGCGACTTTGCTGCGCGGTACGGTAGACGCCATGTTACCCGAACACGACGTTTACATTACGGATTGGACGGATGCGCGCATGGCGCCGCTCTATACCGGGCGCTTTGATCTTGATGATTACATCGATTACCTGATCGAAATGCTGCAACATCTGGGGCCGGACGTTCACGTGATTGCAGTTTGCCAGCCAGGTCCGGCCGCTTTGGCCGCCACAGCCCTGATGGCTGAAGACAAAGATCCCGCCGCGCCTGCTTCGCTGATCGTTATGGGCAGTCCCATTGACCCGCGCCGTTCCCCCACCTTACCAAACAAATTGGCGCAAGAGCGGCCCTTACAATGGTTCCGCGATCATGTCATTTCCCTTGTTCCCTTCACCCATCCGGGTTCCTTTCGGCGCGTCTATCCCGGCTTCATCCAGCTTTCCAGCTTTCTGTCGATGAACCAAGAGGCGCATGTCGATGCGCAACATCAGTTTTTCAAAAGCCTGGTCACCGGCGATGGAGATAGCGAAAACAAACACCGCGAATTTTATGACGAATATCTCGCCGTAATGGATCTTACGGAAGAATTTTACCTACAAACCATCAAAGATATTTTTCAAGACCACCTCCTGCCGCGCGGTCTATTCAAGCATCGGGGTCGTTTGGTCAAACCGGAATGCATCGCGTCCACGGCGCTCATGACCGTGGAAGGGGAAAAAGACGACATCTCCGGCATTGGGCAAACTCAGGCGGCGCATGATCTGTGCGTCAATATTCCGCAAGAGCGCCGGTTAGACTATATTCAACCGGGCGTCGGCCATTACGGCGTCTTTAACGGCTCGCGATTCCTCACGGAAATACAACCCCGGATGCGCGATTTTATCAGGTCATTCCCCACACGCCCTCGGTAACAAGGGCTTTTCTTTTTTCGGCCCAACCCCGTTTCCCGCAGCAGCATTTCCCAGCAGAGGCAATCTTCGCCAAACAAGCGGGACATGTACTGCTTAACACATTATTATCCAAGATCATTTACCGTTTACATCAGAAAAGAAAGAAAACACTGAACGCGCATATGCGAGCGAACATAAAGACGCGGGCCGCGATAATGAAAAAAATAAAATTCGGTTCGATTCTGTTGTTATGTTTATCTTTCTATTCATTTGCGTCATTGTCTTCTCATGCTCATTCCCGTGATATCCCTGTTGCTGTTCAAGGCGTGCTTGATTTGCGCAATTGGAACTTTGAATCAGACGGACCCATAGAGCTCAATGGAGCGTGGGCATTTTCGTGGAAGGAATTTGTTCCGCCTCAAGAATTTCTAAAACGAGAGCCTCCGGCATTTGCAACCGTTCCGTTGGATTGGCGGGGTGCGGCATTCGGCAATGAAATATCCAATGGCACTGGTTTTGCCGCCTACGGCTTGCGCGTTCTTCTGCCGGCGCAGCGCCCTCCCCTGGCGCTGTCCTTCGCCTCTTTGCGCTTTGCCTCGCGTATCTATGCCAACGGCGAACTTATCAATGAATCGGGAACGCCTGCATCGCGCAAAGAAAATGAAATTCCCAATCTTACAAATTCGGTGGTTCGGCTGAATCCGGAAAGCGGCGACGCGCGCGAATTAGAGATCGTGATTCATCTTTCTAATTTTATTCACGCACGCGGCGGCATAACCGACGCCATCCGCATAGGTGACGCCGACCAATTGTGGGAGGCAAAAAACATAGGGGACGCTACAATTATTTTGATTATCGGAGGCATGCTTGCCTTGGCGGTTTATCACCTTACATTGTTTGCGGCGCGGCCAAAAGCGCGGGCTTATTTCTACTTTGGCCTCTACCTTCTTGCGATCGCCATTCACGCCGTCTGTTACACAGGACTTGCAATACGGGTTCTGCCAAGTCTTCACGCCGGATTAGTGTTGGAAGCTGAATACCTTTCCCTCGTTCTCGGCTCGATCGCCGGAACCATGTTCATTTGGACTCTTTATCCTGCAGTGTGTTGGAAACCGGCGCTAAACGGCGTGCTGATTTATACCGCTCTGGCCACACTCTCCATACTCTTTGCGCCGCCCTATTATTACACTTCCCTTCTGCCCTTATATCAGGCGGGCATGGGTTTTGCCGTCTTGATCACATTGATCTCAATGGGGGCCGCCATTGCCAAGCGCTTACCGGATTCATGGATACTCCTCATCGGCGTTGGCGTCGCGTGCGCGGGGGTCGTTGGCGGCGTCATAAGCGACGCCCAAACGGGGTCCATGCCTGGATTCATAATTTATCTAGCTCTGTCCTTCCTCACTTTGAGTCAGGCCATTGCTTTGGGCAGACAGACCACGACCGCCATGGCGAATTCTGAAAAATTGCGGTCCCTTCTCAAAAAATCGAATGAAAAACTCGAGGGGCGCGTGAACGAGCGCACCGCCGACCTTCAAGTCATAAACGAACGCCTGAAAATGCAAGCGGGTGAACTCATGGAAACTGCGGAACGGTTAGCCGCCACCCAAATCACCGCCGAATCAGCGAACCGGGCCAAATCAGAATTTCTCGCCACCATGAGTCATGAAATCAGAACGCCCATGAACGGCGTTCTGGGGATGTTGGATGTTTTGAGCAAAACGCCTCTCTCCAGCATCCAGAACGAGCATGTGAATATTATCAAACACTCCGCAGGCTCCTTGATGGCAATTTTGAACGATATCCTCGATTTATCCAAAATTGAGGCGGGAAAGATGACCCTTGACGACTTTGCCTTTTCACCACGCTCCTTGATTGCGGAAGTGTCGATGCTCTGGAAAGCCAGCATGAATGAAAAAGGATTGGATTTTCATGTTGCTTATGCGGATGATCTGCCCCCGGCGTTAAGAGGCGATGGCGACCGATTGCGCCAGGTGCTCTCTAACCTGTTGTCGAATGCTCTTAAATTTACGGAGAATGGATCTGTCAGTCTATCGGTTGGATGTACGCGAAAAGATAACGCAGTCCGGTTGGAATTTGAGGTCGCCGACACCGGAATAGGCGTAGCGCCCACGCAAAGGGGCGCTCTTTTCAGCGCCTTTACGCAGGCGGATCAATCTACATCCCGGAGCTTTAGCGGAACAGGTCTTGGTCTTGCTATTTCCAAAAAGTTAGTCGAGATGATGGGCGGCGCCATCATGTTGGACGCAGCGCCCCGTCAAGGCGCTTTGTTTCGCTTTCATATCGTTTGCGGCGAAGTGCATGAAAGCGCGCCGCAACAACCATCGCGCAGCGTACAGAAAAATGAATCTAAAGCCACTCACGCGCAGAACAACCAGATCAAAATTCTGATCGCCGAGGACAATCAAATCAACGTTGCCGTCCTCGCCTCCATGCTCCAAGATGCGCCGTATCAATTGACTTTCGCTAAAGACGGCCTTGAGGCCTTAGAACGCGCGCGGGAGACGCGGTTTGACGTCATCTTGATGGACATACAGATGCCAAAAATGGACGGGGTCGAAGCCACACGGCAACTCCAGGCAGAAGGCGGCCTGTCATCTGAAACGCCGATCATAGCGCTTACCGCAAATGCGATGGACGGAGACCGCGAAAAATACATCGCCGCCGGCATGGTTAATTATATTTCAAAGCCCATAAACCGGCAGGACTTAATCGATGCAATTGAAAAGGTAACTAACATATCCGACTCAAGGCGGGCGCAGAGCGCCTAGAGTCATTTCCGTTTTGACGGAAACGGCGCAAAATTTATCCGCTTGCCGGGATTTTCATGCCGCGCTGAACGGCGGGGCGCGCCGCAATAATATCGCGCCACTTTCGGATATTGGGGTAAGGGTCAAGTCCCCCTTCCAACATCGCGGCCGACGTCGCCGCCACTGGAAAGGCAAGCACATCCGCCAACGTATATTCTTCTCCCGTGAGATAGGGCGTGGACGATAATTGCGCTTCCATAATTTTGTAATAGCGATGGGCTTCTTTGGTGAAGAGGTTTGCCGCGAAGGGAAATTTTTCCGGCGCGAAAAGATCAAACGCCACCCGGTAGGAAAAAGCCGGACCAAACCCACTGGCAATGATCGATGCCCATTGCAATATTTTAACCCGTTCCAGACCATCGCGCGGGCATAGAATTTGAGATTTTTCCGCCAGATAAAAGACAATGGCCGTTGTCTCGGCAATCGTCATGGGCGCACCGTCCAATCCCTTGGGGTCCCGGATGACGGGAACTTTCCCAATAGGCGTGATGCGTAAGAATTCCGGTTTTTTATAATCTCCGGCGCTCAAGTCGAGAACATGGACTTTATAGTCAAGGCCGCTTTCCTCCAGCATAATAGAAGCTTTCTGGCCATTGCCTGTGGCGGCAGTCCACAATTCGATCATTCTTTATCTCCTTAAAAAAATCTGACCCACTTTACCTGAACATTGCCGCTTAGAGTTTGCGTTTTCCCATTAGAATGCTACATCGTGGCCATGACAGATCTCAGCCGCATCCGGAATTTTTCCATCATTGCCCATATTGACCATGGCAAGTCGACCCTGGCCGACCGGCTGATCCAGACATGCGGGGGCCTGAGCACGCGTGAAATGAAAGCCCAGGTGCTGGACACAATGGAGCTGGAGCGCGAGCGCGGCATAACCATCAAGGCGCAAACAGTTCGGCTGAACTATCAGGCGGCGGATGGGGAGCTCTACACTCTCAACCTCATCGACACGCCCGGCCATGTGGATTTCGCGTATGAAGTAAACCGCTCCATGTCGGCTGTTGAAGGCTCTTTATTAGTGGTTGA
>JAJFIM010000284.1 GCA_021774995.1 Alphaproteobacteria bacterium
ACACCATATCGGTGCTTAAGCCAACGCCGCGCGCCACAGAACGCCCCTGCTGCGCGGTCTTAACAACTATATTTTGCGCTTCCAGTTGCTCGCCAAAAACTGAAGTCCAGGCCGACCCCCGAAACGTATCCCTGCTGATCACAAAGAGACGCTCCAGCGGTTGATCGGTCGTGTTTTTGATATAGACGCCATACCAAATCGGCGCCGACGCGGAGGCGTTCTCAGCTTCCTTCTCAAACTCGCCTAAAGGCTTGACTTCGCCTACTTCAGCAGTGGCTTCTTCTGGCGATTTAGTCTCCTCGGGGGGGGAGGCGGGAGGCGGATTAGCAAATTCAGGCGCGATGTCATTCATGTCAACCGGCCCAAAATAAGCCGTGATATCCACAACGCCCCCCAACCCGTTCAACAGCACAACTGGCGGCTTGAGCGCGGTATCGGCGGGCGGCGGCGGCGCCTCAGCGTCTTGAGCTTGCGCCCCGGATGCGCCAAAGAACATGATAAGCGATAAAACCCCCAGAACATAAGCCGTAAAGAGCCAGCCTGAACTCAAAATCGGGGACTTTTTGATAGTTTGACTCACAAATACGCACTCCAAAATTATTTAAGCCTTAATCGCCGGACAAACCCGGCGCCCTTCATCACCGCTGATGACTAACGCCAACCGTCATGTTGCATGAAGAACAAGGAAAATCAGTCGATTCCATCTATTCAGGTGATGGATCTCCTTTGACCCGAGCAAACAAAACATGATCCCGCCACGCCCCATTAATTCTTAAGTAGTCTCTGGCAAAACCTTCTTCAGTGAACCCCGCTTTAACCAGCAACCGCTTGGAAGCTTCATTATTGGGCAGGCACGCCGCTTCAATGCGGTGCAGGTGCAAAACGTCAAACACATAAGGCGCGGTCGCGCGCACAGCCGCCGTCATAAGTCCCAGCCTCTGATATTCCTCGCCAATCCAATAGCCCAGCGCGCAGGCTTGCGTGACCCCCCGGCGAATATTGGACAATGTGCATCCCCCCACCAACAGATTGTCCTGGTTGCGGAAAATAAAAAACGGATAGGCCTGATCTTCGCGCAAATCCTTAGCGTAACGGCGCAGACGGCGGCGAAATGAAGCGCGGTTCAAATCGTCAAGAGGCCAGGTCGGCTCCCAGGGAACCAAAAAAGCCCGGCTGCGCTCCCTCAGTTCAGACCAAACCGTATAATCCGCCATCACCGGGTGACGTAAATACACCCCATCCCCATCGATAATGGGTTCGCTGTCGGGCCGGGTGATGGTGCGTAATAACGCCATTAAAACCGCCTAGATCACAGAAGAGCGCGGGTTCGGGCTCAAAGTTTATTGAACACGAAGAGGCACGCCGCTGTCCAGAGCGTTTCCTCATAAAATTGAGTATGAACATTGCTCTAAGTTCTTGTTTAGCCGCATTTTCTCTGTCCGAACCGGTTTTCCCCTCAAGGTCCGGATCCGTCCAAAAAACCGGCCTAAACCACTGCGCGAGACCGCTCCCGGATGTAAGCCTGGATCGCCGTCCGGTCATTAGGAAGAACGTCAAAGCGCTCCTCCCTTTCCATAAGATCCGCCAGATGCGCGGGCAGGGGCGCTTGCTCCCCGGTGGCCTGCGCCACCACTTGGTCAAACTTAGCCGGGTGAGCCGTGGCCAGACAGACCATTGGAATTTCAGGATGCGCCGCATCCCGCGCCCCAATAGCCGCCGCCACACCCACTGCGGTATGAGGGTCGATCTTGAAGCCTGTCTCATCGTAAACGCGGGCAATGGTTGCGCGGGTTTCAGCCTCGCTTACGCACGCCGCGTCAAACTGCGCGCGAATCCGCTCAAGCGCCGTTGGCGGGATGGAAAACCCCCCCGATTGATCAAGGCTCGCCATCAAGGCCCGTATCTCCGCCGGGTCGCGGCCGCCCGCGTCAAACAGCAGGCGTTCGAAATTGCTCGATACCTGAATATCCATGCTGGGGCTGGCCGTCGGCGTGACCGCGCCGGTCTCATAGCGGCCCGTCTTCAGCGCCCGCACGAGAATATCATTCATGTTGGTGGCAATCACCAAACGGTCTATGGGAAGCCCCATGGCCCCTGCGGCGTAACCCGCCAAAACATCCCCAAAATTGCCGGTGGGCACGCAAAAGGAAACTTTCCGATGCGGCGCGCCCAAGGCCAGTCCGGCATAAAAATAATACACAATCTGCGCCATGACCCGCGCCCAATTGATGGAATTGACCCCCGCCATGTGAATGGCGTCGCGAAATTCGGCATCGGCGAACATCGCTTTCACAAGCGCCTGGCAATCGTCAAAATCGCCTTCAATCGCCAGATTGTGAACATTGGCGTCCAGCACCGTAGTCATCTGCCGCCGCTGGACGGGTGATGTGCGGCCATGAGGATGCAGAATAAAAATGTCCACGGCGTCGCGCCCGCGCATAGCTTCAATGGCGGCTGAACCCGTATCGCCTGACGTGGCGCCAACAATCGTAACCCGCTTGCCGCGCCGCTTGAGCGCATGATCGAACAAAGGTCCCAGCAATTGCATGGCAACGTCTTTAAAGGCCAGGGTCGGTCCGTGAAAAAGCTCCAGCAGCCATAAACCGGCATCCAATTGCCTGAGCGGCGTCACCGCCTTGTGGTCAAAGGC
>JAJFIM010000285.1 GCA_021774995.1 Alphaproteobacteria bacterium
ATATCTCCGTTTGGGCGCAAATTTTAGGGTTGGAATGGATCTGGGCGCTGGGGCAGACGGAAACCACGGGTCTGACTTACTTGCGCGTCCTGAAGCGGCGACGCGTCATTTATGATGGCCTTATACACTCAACGCGCGCGCGTAACGCCCCCGACGGCGCACTTCTTGTCAAGGGCCGGCATGTGTGCCGGGGAAGTTGGCCGGTTTTTGACGAGAATGCCTTTCAAACTGAAGACGCATGGTTTGCCACTAAACTAAAGTTGGATGTAGAAAATGAAACGCTTTGAAAAGAGAGATTTGATAAATGAATGAAGATAAAAAGTTCCATGCGCTTGATATCAATTCTAAACCCCTTGATCAGTTGCCGGAGGATATGCGCGCCTATTTTAACAAATGTCAGGAGATGCTGGGGTTTATCCCCAATGTGCTGTTGAGCTATGCGTTTGATGACGCCAAACTTCGCACCTTTATCGCTATGCATGATGACATCATGCTGGGGTCTTCGGGCCTGACCAAGCTTGAGCGTGAAATGATTGCTGTTGTGGTTTCGAGCCACAATCATTGTTTTTATTGCCTGAGCGCCCATGGCGCCCTTGTGAGAGTCAGATCGGGCGACCCGCTTTTGGGCGATCAACTGGTGATGAATTATCGCAGCGCGGAGATATCTGATAAACAACGCGCCATGCTCGATTTTTCATGGGCGTTGACCGCGCGCCCGGCAGAAGTGGAAGAGCGAGAGCGCCAAGCATTGCGCGACGCCGGGTGGAGCGATCGCGACATCTGGGATATTGCGGCCATCGCCGGATTTTTCAATATGTCCAATCGCATGGCGACGGCTGTGGATATGCGTCCCAATGATGCGTATGCCGCTATGGCGCGTTGAATTCAACTTTTACCGAATCATGATAAGAGGGCAGGGACCTCGTTCAAGGAATCGATATTGTGGTGACATTAGCCGAACCGCCTATACCTGAAGACCGTTCCAAAGCATTGCCCCCCCTTATGCCGATCATGGAGGTGATCCGTCTGCGCGTGCGTTTGGGGCAGCCCGGCATTCTGTTTGCTGAACAAAAATTCGACCCAGAGGATCTTGAAACGCTTGCCGCCGATCCCGTGCTGACGCAATTGAGCGATTATGAGTTTTCTCAATACAGCATGGAGCCTACGGCGCTGGCGTTTTTGAAAGATATGTTCGAGGCTTTCAAACCGACAACCGTGATTGAACTAGGTTCCGGCATCAGTACGGCCATTTTGTCGCGTCACATGCGAGAGATCCATGAAGGCGACATTGAGCCGCGCTATGTGACGGTAGACCAGTCGGCTGATTTTGCCTTGTTGACGCAAGGAATGCTTGAGCGCGTGGGAACGAGCGATATGGTTCAGATGATTGTCGCGGAAACGCATCCCGTAGAGACGGAAGGGCGCAAGACGTCTTGGTACAATGTGAACGCGGAGAAGTTTGCCCAAGCCCTTGGCGGTCGTAAAGCCGATCTGGTGATTGTCGATGGGCCTACGGCGGGGGGCGCGCATGGCGTGGTCGGCTCGCGTTTTGCGGCGCTGCCGTTGCTGAAAGACTATCTAGCGCATGAAGCCTTGTTTTTTATGGATGACGCCTTTCGCGATCCGGAGTTGGAAATCGCCGCCGCCTGGGCGGGGTTGGACTATGCCCATGTCTTTGGCCACAAATCGGTGGGCAAGGGCGTGCTGGTCGGGTGTTATTTGGATGAAGCGGCAGGTTGATTTTGCTTTTCCCGAAAGCCAAAGACGATCATCAGGGCCAAGACGAACGGCACGAACCGCTCAAAGATATCCGGTGGGTTTTGCGGGAAAAAGTGAAAATAAACGGTGAGAAAAAAACCGAGCAGCATGGCGCTGAGCACTGCGCCGGGCCGCGTCGGATAGCGCAGCACGCGAATGATGATGATGGGGCCAAAGGCTGAGCCCAGAGTCGTCCAGGCAAAAGCCACGCGCGAGAACACGTCGGAGGGCAATGCAAGCGTGACCCACACCGCGCCAACGCATAAAAGAGTGATTGATATCCGGGAGATGAGGATGGGCGAGAGGCCGAATTTTCGCTCCAGGCCTAAGTCATGGGCAACCACTGAAGCGGCGACGAGCAACTGACTGTCGGCGGTTGACATAATAGCGGAGAGGATGGCCGCGGTCACGATCCCCGCCAGAATGCCGGGAAACAACATATTGGTGAGGCCAAAGAACACGCTTTCAGGATCAGCGACGTTTTTCAGCAATATATGGCCGCTGAGGCCCACGATGAACATCGACAAAAATACCAGCGTGAACCAGCTCAGGGCAATGGTGCGCCCGCGCTTTAGCGCCTGCATATCGCGCAGGGCCATGAAGCGAATAAGAAGTTGCGGTTGGCCAATGGCGCCGATGGCCAAGCTGGCAAAGCCAAGAAAGAAGATTGAAAACCCCGAGATAGATTGATCCCCAAAGAAAGAAGAGCCCGATGGCGGCATGGCGGCCTCTAACCCCGCCATAAGGCCGCCGAAACCGCCCACGGCGCTCAGCGCCGCGATGGGCAGAATAAGCGCGACTGCGGCCATCAACAGGCCCTGCAAGGTATCCGTAACGCTGACGGCCCAGAAACCACCAATCAGCGTGTAGATCAAGATGATGCCCGCGCCGAGAAAAACGCTGTTTTGGAAGGAAATATTGAAACTGCTTGAAAAGGTCGTTCCCGATGCGTGAAATTGTCCGGCAACGTAAAATGTAAAGCCGACCACGACAAAGAGAGATGCTGCCAGGACAATGCCCGCGCGCATGGGGCCGGTGATGTTTCCCGCTAGAACGTCGGTGACGGTCAGCAGGCTTTTTTCTTTTGACTCCGCCATTAAGCGCGGCGCGAGCCAGGTCCAGGAAATATAGTGACCCGCGAGGATGCAGGGCACAAACCAGAAAGCGGAAAGACCCAGTTTGAACGTGATTCCCGAAAACCCGATCAATGTCCATGCGGAGGAGGAACTGGCGGCATAGGAGATGGCGGCCACGGTCGGCCCGAGGCCTCTGCCACCCAAAAAGAAATCATCATTGTCTTTAGTGCGCCGCCCCGCCCAGATTCCTATGGCGATCAGCGCTACCTGATAGGCGATCAACGTGAAAAGGACAGTAGTCTGTTTATCCAAGGGAGCCTCTTCTTTGAGTTGACGAATTGATCACTCTTGTTTGTCGTTCAGTCCAGGGCCGCCTCGGCGGCGCTCAGAGCCATGCCAGTGCGGATGGGAGCCTGAAGTGAAGCCAGAGTGTTTTCCAGAGCGCCGAGACACGCCATGATGTTGGTCAGTCTGGCGCTGTGGCCCATCAGACCGATGCGCCAAACTTTACCCGCCAGTGCGCCCAAACCGGCGCCGATTTCAATATTGTAGGCTTGCAAGAGACGCTGGCGCACGCGCGCCTCATCAACGCCGTCGGGGATCATGACGGCGTTGAGTTGCGGCAGCCGGGATTGAGGGTCCACGAGAAGTTCCAGTCCCATGGCTTCCAGTCCCGCCACTAGCGCCTGATGCATGCGCTCATGCCGGGTCCAGGAAGCTTCCAGACCTTCTTCAAACAGCATGACAAGGGATTCGTGCAGGCCATAGAGCGCATTGACCGGGGCTGTGTGATGATAGGTGCGCGCGCCGTCGCCTTCCCAATAGCCCATCAACAAATTGAGATCCAAAAACCAGCTCTGTACTTTCGTCTTGCGGATTTTGACGGTTTCCAAGGCGCGGTCGCTGAAGGTCACGGGCGACAGGCCGGGCGGGCAAGAAAGACATTTTTGCGTTCCCGCATAGACGGCGTCAGCTTGCCAGTCATCTACCTTTACAGGAATGCCGGCAATGCTGGTGACCGCATCAACGATCGAGAGGCAGTCATGCGCACGGGCTAATGCGCACAGATCTTTTGCATTATTTTCGACGCCGGTTGAGGTTTCCGCATGAACAAAAGCCAGAATTTTAGCTTGCGGCGTTGCCTTTAATACCTCCTCTACTTCTTTGCAATCAATAGGCTTTCCCCATTCAGCGGTGACCATGACGGGCGCGCCGCCGGCCCGCTCGACATTTTCCTTCATGCGGCCGCCAAAGGCGCCATTCTGGCACACCACCACCGTATCGCCCGGCTCCACCAGATTAACAAAGCACGCTTCCATCCCCGCTGAGCCGGGCGCCGAGATGGGAAAGGTCATCGCGTTGGTCGTCTGAAATACTGATCGAAGCCCCTCTTTTATTTCATCCATCATGATGACAAATTCAGGATCGAGATGCCCAATTGTGGGCCGCGCCAGAGCGGCGGTAACCCGGGGATGAACGTCAGAGGGACCCGGCCCCATCAATGTGCGTTGAGGCGGTTCAAATCGTTTCATGCGAGATTACCCTTATTTGGCGGTTCAGTTTCCAGACATGAGCGTTTATTGGAGATTTTGATAGAATAGCGCGCAAGCCGCTTTTGTTGCTAAGCATTACGCTACGGAAAATCAAAGGTTGATTTTCTCCTCGGACCCCCTAATTCTGCACCTCATGAATGATCATCAATTTCATTTATTGAAAACCAAGCGTTTTCTACCGCTCTTTATTACCCAAACGCTGGGCGCGTTCAATGACAATGCGTTCAAGAACGCATTGGTCATGCTGGTGACCTATCAGACGGCCATTCGGGCGGGCATGGATGGCAGACTTATTATCACGGCGGCGGCGGGCGTGTTCATCCTTCCTTTTTTTCTGTTTTCGGCTCTTGCGGGGCAATTAGCGGATAAATTTGAAAAAGCCATGCTGATCCGGCGCATCAAGCTCTTCGAGATTGGGCTGATGGTCTTGGCCATCATTGGCTTCATGTTTCAAAATATCTATTGGCTGATGGCTGTGCTTTTTCTACTTGGCGCGCAATCGGCTTTGTTCGGTCCGCTCAAATACGGGATTCTGCCTCAGCATCTCCAAAAGGATGAGCTGGTGGGCGGCAATTCTCTGATCGAGGCCAGCACCTTCGTGGCGATATTGCTGGGAACGATCATTAGCGGATTGCTGGTGCTGAGCGAAAATGGAATTGTTCTGATTTCCACTCTGATCATGGGTTCCGCATTGGCGGGTTATATAGCCAGCCGTTCCATACCGCGCGCCGCCGCAGTGGACGGCGCGCTTAAGATAAACTCAAATTTTCTGGCTGAAACGCTGAGCATTATCCGACATGCGGCTGGCCAAAGGACGGTTTTCCTCTCCATTTTGGGGATCTCGTGGTTTTGGTTTGTTGGCGCTATTTATCTGGCTCAGTTTCCAACATATGTCCGGGATGTGTTCCGGGCTGACGAACAGGTCGTGACTCTGTTCCTCGCCGTGTTCTCACTTGGCATAGGGACGGGGTCTTTGTTGTGTTCGCGACTGCTCAAAGGGGAGGTTTCGGCGAAATACGTGCCTCTGGGCGCGCTGGGCATGACGCTCTTTGGGATCGATCTATATTTTGCAGGAGGATCGGGGGCCTTCATTGCCGAGGAAGAAGGCTCTCTCGCCAATGCCGCCGCCTTTTTGACTCACCTCGGCAATTGGCGCGTCCTTGTTGATCTGTTTGGCGTTGCTGTGTGTGGCGGCGTCTACATCGTTCCTTTGTATACGCTTATTCAGGTCCGGAGCGACCCGCGGCATTTGTCGCGCACAATCGCGAGTAACAACGTACTCAATGCGTTCTTTATGGTTGCGGCGGCTGTACTGACCATGGTTCTGCTCAAACTTGAATGGACCATACCTCAGATTTATCTCGGCGTTGCGGCGGCTAACGGCGTTGCCGCCATTATTGTGTGCCGGCTCTTGCCCCAAGATGTGATTAAGGGACTGGCGCGGCGTTTGTTCCGGTTGCTCTACCGCGTCGACATTATCGGCATGGAAAATTACATCAGCGCCGATGAGCGCGCGGTCATCGTCATCAACCACACATCGTTTCTTGACGGCGCCCTGGTGGGCTCATTTTTGCCAGATACGCCCACTTTCGCAGTTAATACGGCGATCACAAAAAAATGGTGGGCGAGAATAGCGTTTCTGGCTTTTGACGTTCTGCCGCTTGACCCGACCAATCCCATGAGTGTGAAAAGCCTGGTGCGCGCGGTGCAGGAAGGACGCCGCTGTGTGATCTTTCCTGAAGGGCGCATCACGGTTACAGGCGCGTTGATGAAGGTGTATGAGGGGCCGGGGGCGATTGCGGATATCACAAATGCATCGCTGGTTCCCATTCTCATTGAAGGGTCGCAATACACGCCCTA
>JAJFIM010000286.1 GCA_021774995.1 Alphaproteobacteria bacterium
CCGAAGCGATAAAACGGTTGATTAAGGAGCGGGATCGGCTCCAGCAACGCATTGAGGCCATCTATATAGACAAGGTCGATGGCAAGATCGACGACGAGTTCCATGATCGAATGCGTGACGAATGGCGAGAGGAGCAGGAGCGGTGCCTGAGGGGTATTGAACGTTGTCAGACCGCAGACGATTCCTACATGGATGAAGGTGTCGGTTTACTCGAACTCGCGAAGGATGCGCACCGCCTTTTCGAAAAACAGTCGGCTGGAGAGAAGTCAAGACTGCTCAATTTCGTACTTTCGAACTGCTCTTGGAAGCATGGAAAACTAACCGCAGAATTCAAACAACCCTTTGATATATTGGCGGAAACAACCGCCATCGCGGCGCAAGAAAAAACGGCCGGAATGCGTGATTCCGACCGTTTTGATATTTGGCTCCCCGGGCCGGACTCGAACCAGCGACAAAGCGGTTAACAGCCGCTTGCTCTACCAACTGAGCTACCGGGGATCATGAGGCGTCGATAAGCGCCTTGGTCTTTCAGTTTGCGAAAGCTCCTATATCAAATGGATTTCCTTTGCGCCACCCCTTTGATAGAAAAGTGACTCAGGTGATTTTGATGTACATACAGTACTTATCCCCCTTCTCTCAGGCGCGGATAAGCTCCGGGGGCGCCGCAAAGAACAATGGCAAGCATTCGCTTTGGAAGAAGGGTTTTTCGCCTGCCGCGGTCCAGGGTGATTCGGCTGGCCATAGGCGCCGTTCTCATTTTAGGGGGCTTGCTGGGCTTTTTGCCGATTTTGGGCTTTTGGATGATTCCCCTTGGCGTTCTGGTCTTAAGTGTTGATATACCCGCGATTCGCCGCCTGCGACGCCGCACAGAGGTCTGGTGGCGCAGGCGCAGGCGGCCGAAGGGAGCCAAGAAACAAGACAAAAATAGGGGCCGAACCTAAAGGCGCGGCCCCAGTCGTTGGGTAAATGGTGGGGTGTCTTCAAGGGAAGACATCACAAGGATTGGCGAGAATGTTTAATAGAGAGTTAACAATATTGCGAAAATTGTCGGCAAGCCGTGCGCGATACGCAATAGAAGGGCTCTAAAGCGGCGTTTTCCTCATAAAAAAAACATCCAATCGCCGCTTATTTACACTCAAGAGATGATATCAGACGCCCATCATGCGTCCCTCTGCGCGCGCTTTGGCCAAAGCGGCCTGCATTCGGGAGATGGTGGTTTCGGCCGCTGGGACGCTCTGAATGGCGGCCCAGTAGCTGGAGAGCTTGGAGTGTTGCTTCAAAGGATCATCCATGCCGAACCGGCTGAGAAAGGGCAGGGTGAGATTGAACGCCGTGACAAGCGCGCAATCAGCCAGACTCAACGAATCGCCCACTGCAAAGCCTTGCCCGCCGATATAATGCTCCAGAAATCCGAGACTGTTGCTGGTTGCCGCCAATGCTTTATCGACCACGGCGGCGTCACGCGTTTCAGGCTTCATCTGGCCGAAGAGAGGACCCAACGCCGCCAGATAATAGAGGTCTGTGATCCGTGAGAGGGTGCGCATAAGGGCGCGCCCCGTTGCATCAGTGGGTCGCATGGAAGGCTCCGGGATGAGATCTTCGATATATTCGCAGATAACTTCCGATTCCGGCAGGCATATACCGTCATCGGTCTCCAGCGCGGGAATGCGCAATATGGGGTTGATGGCTTTGTATTCATCTGATTTGAGGCCCCCCGGCGCCGGCTCAAAGGCGACATCAAGGTCTTTAAACAGAAATTGCATTCGGCAACGCGCCGCGAAGGGTGACAAGTCCGAGCCATAGAGTTTCATGAGTGATCTCCTGATGATGAAATGGTTTTTTCGACTATACCCCAAAACATAAGGCCCGCCAGATCGATTGATCCGTTGCTGTTTTGCTTGACTTGGCGCCCACATCCGTTGACTGTCAATTCCGTTGAATCCTAGGGGTGCCCTGATGCGGGCTGAGATTTCGGCTTGGGTTTAAGACCAGAGGTTTTTCCTCTCGACTGTCAAAGCCTAAGTGCGAAAATCCCTTTGAACCTGATCCGGTTCGTACCGGCGTAGGGAAGGGACGCTAAGGCCATAGGCCATTATCTCTTTTTCTCCACGCAGGCGCCGGGCGAAGAAAAAGGAGAATTTTTATGTCGCAATCCACGGCCAAAATCATTCCCATCACCCAAGATGTGGTGACCACGGGACCCTTGCCTTCGTCGCGCAAGATCCATGTGCCTGGCGAAATCCATCCCCAAATACGCGTTGCCATGCGGGAGGTCGACCTGGAGGCGGGTTCGGGCGAGCCGTCCGTGAGGGTCTATGATCCCTCAGGCCCCTATAGCGACCCGGACGCAGACATCGATATCATGCAAGGTCTGCCTGAAATCAGGCAATCATGGATTCTGGCGCGCGGCGACGTTGAGGAATATGTGGGGCGGGAAGGGCGCCCGGAAGATGACGGGTTAAAGACCGGGGATGAAATAGACGTTGAACGTTTTGATCGGGCGGGGCGCCGTCCACTCAGGGCCAAAAAGGGCGCCTGCGTCACCCAACTTGAATACGCCCGCAAGGGGATCGTCACCCCTGAAATGGAATATATAGCCATCCGTGAAAACCTGGGCCGGACCGAAGCTCTTAAAGCCGCCGCCGCTAAAGGCGCCACGCGCGACGGGGAATCCTTTGGCGCGTCCATTCCTGATTACGTCACGCCGGAATTTGTGCGCGACGAAGTGGCGCGGGGCCGCGCCATTATCCCAAATAACATCAATCATCCCGAATCTGAACCGATGATCATTGGACGGAACTTTTTGGTGAAGGTTAACGCCAATATTGGCAATTCAATCGTCAGTTCCTCCGTGGCGGAGGAGGTGGACAAGCTGGTGTGGTCGATCCGTTGGGGCTCTGACACAGTGATGGACCTCTCGACAGGCAATCATATTCACACAACGCGCGAGTGGATTATCCGCAATTCGCCCGTGCCTATCGGCACGGTGCCGATCTATCAGGCGCTGGAAAAAGTGAACGGCGTTGCAGAAGATTTGACCTGGGAAGTGTACCGCGACACTTTGATAGAACAATGCGAGCAAGGCGTTGATTATTTCACCGTTCACGCTGGCGTCCGCCTGGCGCATATTCCGCTGACTGTTGAACGCGTCACGGGGATTGTGTCCAGAGGCGGCTCTATCCTGGCTAAATGGTGTCTGGCGCATCACAAAGAGAATTTTCTCTACACGCATTTTGAAGACATCTGCGAAATAATGAGATCTTACGACGTGACGTTTTCGTTGGGCGACGGGCTGCGTCCCGGTTCCATCGCCGACGCCAATGACGCAGCGCAATTTGCTGAATTGGAAACATTGGGCGAGCTGCGCCGGATCGCGGACCGCTACAATGTGCAAGTGATGATCGAAGGGCCGGGCCATGTGCCCATGCACAAAATCAAGGAGAACATGGATAAGCAATTAGAGGTTTGCGATGAATCTCCGTTCTATACGCTCGGACCTCTTACAACCGATATTGCGCCCGGTTATGACCACATCACCAGCGGCATCGGCGCCGCCATGATCGGCTGGTTCGGCACGGCAATGCTGTGTTATGTGACGCCCAAGGAACATCTGGGCCTGCCGGATCGCGATGACGTGAAAGTGGGCGTGGTGACGTATAAAATCGCGGCCCATGCGGCGGATTTGGCGAAAGGGCACCCGGCCGCGCAAATTCGCGACGACGCCCTGTCCAAGGCGCGCTTTGAGTTTCGCTGGCGCGATCAGTTTAATCTGTCTCTGGACCCAGAAACCGCAATCGAATTTCACGACCAAACGTTGCCCGCGGACGGCGCCAAGATCGCTCATTTC
>JAJFIM010000287.1 GCA_021774995.1 Alphaproteobacteria bacterium
TCTTATTTTACACGACAAAGCGCGTTGGCGGCGGCGTGCAGAATTTCGAGGCAATCAAGCTGATGAAGTTCGCGGCTTCCTAGAGTGGGCTTGTCGCTCACGCCAACGCGCCAGAGTGCGCGGCTTCGCGGGAGCGGCTCATATGAGCCGGGCTGCGCTTGCAGCCTTAAGAAAATCCTGATGATCAGGAACGGCTTTAAAAACGGATCTTCATGATTATAAGTTGAGGGAAATTTCTTCTTTGAAGAATTTCCCTTTTGCGGCGCCGGTAGTCCCCTCATCCCCCGCCGGCGCCGCTCCCCCCTTCTCTTTTATGAAAGGCATGAATAATGCGCGATTTACATAATAACATTACGCCGCGTCGGTTGATTTCACCGGCGACGGCGACCACTGACAATACGGCCTGGGTATCGCAGATTGTGGACCGGCAAGGCTTTGAGAGCCTCGAATTGGTGCTCAATATCGGCGCTCTGGCGGATGCGGACGCCACATTCACGGTTCTTGTTGAGCATGGAGATCAAAGTAATTTGTCGGATGCGGCGGCGGTGGCTGACGCAGATTTGCTTGGCGGGGAAGTTTTAGCCGGATTCGTATTTTCCGATGACAACGCGGTGCGTAAAATCGGCTATGCCGGGTCTAAGCGCTATGTCCGCGTGACCGTAACGCCGGTGAATAACGCCGCCGCCGCGTATGTTTCAGGCGTGGCGCTGCTCGGGCGCCCCAATGTTGCGCCCACAAGCAATCCGCCTGCGTAAGGTCTAGTCTCCCCTCTCCCCTCGGGGGAGACGGGGAGTACCCGTCCGAGCGCGCCACCCCCCCCGTGACCCAAAAACAATACAAAACGGATAACCAAACATGTCATTACGTTTGATCGCGGCGCCATTGGCGGAGCCGCTTAACCTTGCAGAAACAAAAACGTTCTTACGCGTTGATGCGGCTGATGAGGACGCATATATCAGCGCTCTGATCGTGACCGCCAGAATGTGGGTCGAGAAGAAAATCGGCCGGGCGCTTATCACCCAGACATGGGATTATGTTTTAGACGCCTGGCCGGGGTCATCGGCGAATGGCTGGTGGGACGGCGTGCGGGAAAAACCCGTCACGGGCCCCAGCCGCCGGGCGGTTGAATTGCCGCTGCCCCCTCTTCAATCGGTGAGTTCAGTCAAGACTTATGACGATGCGGATCAAACAACACTGTTTGACCCCAGCAATTATCTTGTGGATTCGACGCGCCTTCCAGGCCGGCTGGTGTTGCGATCAAATCAAGTGTGGCCGTCGGTCACGCGCGCGGCCAACGGCGTCGAGATACGTTTCATTGCAGGGTATGGCGATAATGCGTCCGATGTTCCTGGCGCCTTCAAACAAGCTTTGTTCATTCTGGTTGCGCATTGGTTTGAAAACCGGGTGCAAATCAGCGGCCAATCATTACCGCGATCCGTACCCATCAGCGTGGAGGCTCTTTTGACCCCGTTCCGGAGGACATCGTTGTGATTGGCGGGTTGCGGAGCCGTGTTGTTCTTCAGCAAAGGGCAATAACGCCCGATACGGGCGGGGGCGGCGTAGACGCCTGGACGACCCTCGCGACGGTATGGGCGGAAATTATTCCTCTTGCGCAAGCGGAGCGGGGCGAAGCCGAGCAGACGCGCGCCGGCGGGGCTTTTGACATCACTATTCGGTATCGCAGCGACGTCACATCGGATTTGCGCGTGCTTTACCTCAATGCTCCTTTGGCGATCCGCTCGGTTATCGACGTCGATAATCGCCATCGGTGGTTGCAACTACATTGCGAAGTAGACGGAGGCGACTAATGCCAGCACCAATTTCAACTGAAAACGAAGTACGCGAGCTTATCGATAAACTCGAGCAGCTCACGGAACGTCTGGAGGCGCGCATCCTGAAAGCATTGGATGAGGGCGCGGAAATTCTGGCGCAAAATGTGCGGGCGCGTTTACGCGAAGAGGGGCGCAGCGGCGCCGTGTACCGCGCCGGAGGCGTTGAGCGTCAAGCTTCGGCGCCCGGCGAGGCGCCGGCCCCGCGCTCAGGTAAGTTAAGCCAGTCAATCGCGATCGAACCTGGCGGCGACAGCAGCGAAGTGCATGTGGTCGCGGATACGGAATATGCGGCGGCGCTTGAATTCGGAACGCAACAAACCGAACCGCGCCCGTTTCTTCAACCGGCCCTTGCGGAAACCCGCGAAGACATAAAAGCGAAGTTGCGCAAAGCCGCGCGTAAGGCCGCGCCAAGTTCAGGAATTTAACGCTATGAGCGGAGATGGAAGTTGGGAGATTCAAGAAGCGGTCTATGCGGTTTTGACGGCGAGCGTTCCCTTAAAAACCTATATCGGAAATCCGGCGCGCCTTTATGACGATGCGCCGCCGGGCGCGGACTTTCCCTATTTGACTCTGGGGCAGGCGACGGTAACCGATTGGAGTACTTCGAGCGATATTGGGTTTGAACACCGTCTGACGCTCCACGCCTGGTCGCGCTATGGCGGGCGCAGGGAAGTCAAGGAGATCATGGCGCTGGTGCATGACCTTCTGCATGACGTTAATCTGACGTTGACGGGGCATAGGCTGATTAATTTCAGATTTGTATTTTCAGATATTTTTCGTGATCCAGACGGGCGCACGTCGCACGGCGTGATGCGCTATCGCGCTGTGACGGAACCCGTCTGAGGCGACGGGCGCGCTTCACTTAAAAACTCATCATCAAAAAATGGAGATCATTCATGGCGGCTCAAAAAGGAAAATCACTCCTTCTTAAACTTGGCGACGGCGGCGCGCCGGAAGTATTTACGACAATTGCGGGTTTGCGCGCTAAATCTATTTCGCTCAACGCCGGAACGGTCGATGTCACCAATGCCGATTCCGTCAATGAATGGCGTGAATTGCTGCCGGGCGCAGGCGTGAAAACGGCTTCGGTCAGCGGCACCGGGGTGTTTAAGGATCAGGCCGTGGACGGAACGGTGCGCTCTGTATTTTTTGCTCAGTCCCATGATAATTGGCAAGTCATCATTCCAGATTTTGGTGCGATCGAGGGCGCGTTTCAAGTGACCAATCTCGATTACGCCGGGGAGTATAATGGCGAGGCCGTCCACACCATCGCTTTGGAGTCCGCCGGCGAGCTGACCTTCACGGCCATATGATGACGAATAGAATACGCGGCGAGACGCCCGTCACATTGGGCGGCAAGGAATATACGCTTTGTCTGACATTGGGCGCGCTGGCGGAAATTGAAGGCGGGCTGGGCGTTAAGAATCTTCAAGAGATGGATGAGCGCTTAAGCCGGCCCAGCATGGGGGATCTTATGGTGATCCTGTGCGCTCTCTTGCGGGGCGGCGGTCAGGACGTGACCCGCGAAGATGTGGGCGCGCAGGCCATCAATTTACGCGACGTGGTGCGCGCCATCGAAAGCGCGTTTCATGCGGGGCTGGCGCCGGGCGCGGATCAGGCAAAGGCGGAGGCAGATAAGGCGCCGCCGGGAAAGCCGTGACGCAAAACCGCGCAATGATTCCGTGGCGCCGTTGGATGGAATTGGGATTGGGCGTTTTGCGATTCAGCCCAGGCGTATTCTGGAGCATGAGCCTTGCCGAATGGTTGGCGGCGCGCGACGGCTTGATGGGAGCGCGCGGACGTGATGCGGGCGGCGATCCCCTTGTGGGGAATGAACTTGCGCAATTGATGAAAACTCACCCCGATAGGAAATCTTAAAACATGGTAACGGGAAGCGAAGTAGACCGGTTGCATATCAGCCTTGGCGTTGATTTAACGCAAATGCGCGCAGGTCTGTCGCAGGCGGCAAAAGACATACAACAATCTGTAAATGGCCCGCTTGCCCGAGAGGCGTCATCGCTGAGCGCCGTTTTTTCCGGCGCTTTCACGCGCCTCGGAAGCGAAATTACGTCGGTTGCCCTCACGGGAAAAATCTCGTTCAAGAATATGGTCAATTCGATTGTCGCGGATCTGGCGCGTCTGTCGTTTCAGAAATTCTTCACGTCGCCCTTGACGGGATTGCTGAACAATATTGTGGGCGGGCGCGCGGGCGGCGGTCCCGTGATTTCAAATCAAGCATTTCTGGTTGGAGAAAGAGGACCTGAACTGTTTGTTCCCTCCAGCGCGGGTCGCGTTGTGGCGAACCGGGACCTTTCTTCAGGCGGGGGGGCGCCAGTTGTGGTGAATTTTAATTTTCCTCAAGGCGCGGACGCCGAGTCCTTTAAACGTTCGCAAAGCCAGATCTCCGCCATGGTCAGCCGCGCTTTGTCTAAAGGGCAAAGAAATCTTTAACCCGTTTGCCTTGATTGCATCAAGAACAAACCACACACGAATGATCGGAACGCCATGTCTTTTCACGAGATCCGTTTTCCAACGGACATAGCCCTCGGGGCGAGCGGGGGGCCGGAGCGGCGCACGGAAATCGTGACCCTCGGGTCCGGCTTTGAGGAGCGCAACACCCCCTGGGCGCATGCGCGGCGGCGCTATAACGCCGGTTATGGGGTGAAATCGCGCAATGATTTGCATACGGTTATATCCTTTTTTGAAAACCGGCAAGGGCGGCTTCATGGATTTCGCTGGAAAGACCCGACGGATTTTAAATCAAGTCCGCCGCAGGACGGAGCCGCCAATGACGATCAGGTGATTGGGACGGGCGATGGCGTTGCGGTCAGCTTTGCGCTTGTCAAAACTTACCAATCTGGCGCGCAAACCTATAGCCGCCTCATCACGAAACCGGTGGCGGGGTCCGTTTTGGTGGCTGTGGCCGGGGCCGCTCAAACCGAAGGCGCGCACTTTACGGTGGACAGCGCGACGGGGTTGATCACTTTTCTGGCGGGAAGCATCCCCGCAAACGGGCAAGTGATCACCGCCGGATATGAATTTGACGTGCCGGTGCGGTTTGACACGGATTATCTCAATATCGATGTCGGCGCCTTTCGCGCGGGCGATATTCCCGACATTCCGATTGTGGAGATACGGGTATGAAAACGCTTCCTCTCAGCTTGCAGCAGCATCTTGATTCAGGGACCACGACGCTGTGCCATTGCTGGCGCCTTACCCGCCAGGACGGACTAGTGCTGGGCTTTACCGATCATGACGGCGCATTGACCTTTGATTCAGTGACCTATGAAGCCGCGTCGGGCTTTTCCGCCACCGCAATTGAGACCGGCCTCGGGCTTAGCGTCGCGAATATCGACGTGCTCGGCGCATTGAGTTCGAGCAGTCTCAACGAGGCGCAATTGGCGGCGGGACTATTTGATAATGCGGATATTGAAATCTGGCGCGTGAATTGGGCCGATGTGAGCCAACGCGTGATCTTGCGCAAGGGTAATTTAGGGGAGGTCAGCCGGGGAAAATCGGCGTTCTCGGCGGAAGTGCGGGGACTTGCCCATAAGCTGAACCAGCCCACGGGGCGGCTTTATCAACTTACCTGCGACGTTGATTTGGGCGCGCCCAAATGCGGAATTGATTTGTCTCTTTCCATCTATAAGGGGAGCGGTACGGTGAGCGCCGTTACCGATAATCGCAGCTTCACTGTGACGGGACTTGGCGCATTTGTCACGCGGTGGTTCAGCCGGGGCAAGCTGAGCTGGACCGGCGGCGCCAATGCGGGCCGCGCGCGCGAAGTAAAAGCGCATGGGGTCTCGGCGGGCGTCGTCTCCATCGTATTGTGGCAGGCCATGAGCGAGACGGTCGCGCTCAATGATGCTTTCGACATCACGGCGGGGTGCGACAAGACTTTCGAGACGTGCAAAACGAAATTTTCCAACGCCGTAAATTTTCGCGGCTTCCCGCATATGCCGGGCAACGACTTTGTCGTGTCCTATCCCAACAGAGGCGATCAGAACGACGGCGGCAGCCTGTCCGGGAATTAGAAATATATTATAGTGTCATTCCACACCTCTTCCGTCATCCCAGAAGTTACATGAGCTTAAAAGCCGAAGGATTTTTTAGCGAATGTTAGATCCGGGATCCAGGCGAGTTTGCCACAAAATCATTTATTGCAATCCTTGATCAGGATTGCGCTGGATCCCGCTTCACGTGCGGGATGACGCAAATTGATGATCAAGAATGTGTTTCTTAAAAAATATCGAGACCCTCCTATGCCAACACGAAACGACATCATGGCGTGCGCCCGGTCGTGGCTGAGCACGCCGTATCTGCACCAGGCAAGTTTGAATGGCGCGGGCGCCGACTGTCTGGGGTTGGTGCGGGGCGTGTACATGGATCTTTACGGCAACGAACCTGAAACGGCGCCGGCCTATTCGGCCGATTGGGCGGAAGTCTCAAATGAAGAGACCTTGCGCGACGCGGCGCGGCGGCATCTCGTCGGCGTCCAAAGGGAGAAAATGCGGCCCGGCGACGTTGTTCTTTTTCGGGTGAACGCGGGCGCGCCGGCGAAACACGCCGCGATTTTGAGCGCGCCCCGGCGCATCATTCACGCCTATTCAGGGCGCGCCGTGTGTGAGAGCCATTTGAGTTCATGGTGGCTGAAACGGTTGATCTATGCATTTCAATTTCCAGGGGTGGAAGACTAAATGGCGACGTTAATTCTAGGCACTGTAGGGTCGGCGATCGGAGGCGCACTGCTTCCCTCCGGTTTAAGCATTCTGGGCGCAACCATTTCGGGCGCCGCCATTGGCGGGTTCATTGGCGCGACCATCGGGCAGACCGTTGACAATAGTTTGTTTGGCGGCGGCGCCCGAAAAATTGAAGGACCGCGTCTGAACGATCTAAAAATTCAGGCGTCAACGGAAGGCGCCCCCGTCTTGCGCGTCTATGGCAGGGCGCGTCTGGCGGGCCAAGTGATCTGGTCGACCGATTTCAAGGAAACCGTCACCACCACCAAGCAATCCACAGGCGGCAAGGGGCTTGGCGGGGGCGGGGGCGACGTGAAGGTGACGGAATATTCCTATTCGGTCAGTCTTGCCGTTGGCTTGACGGAAGGCGTCATTGATCGGATCGGGCGCGTGTGGGCCGATGGTAAGCCGCTTAATCTGGCGGATTTTACGGTGCGAATTTACAAGGGTTCTGAAACTCAGATGCCCGACAGCGTGATTGAAGCGACGGAGGGCGCCGGCAATGCGCCGTCCTACCGCGGGCTTTCTTATGTGGTGTTTGAAGACTTGCCTTTGGAAAAATTCGGCAACCGCGTCCCCCAACTTAATTTTGAAGTTTTTCGTTCACTGCCTTCCCAGAACGGAGACAATCTGGAGAATCTGATCAGCGCCGTGGATATGATCCCGGCGTCGGGCGAATTTGTGTACGCCACTAACAAAGTGTTGAAGGATTTCGGCAAGGGGGTGACGGTCCCGGAAAATATCAACAACAATATGGGCGCGCCCGATTTTACCGTCTCTATGGATATGCTTGAGGATCTTCTTCCCCAGTGTCAATCCGTTGCGCTTGTTGTTGCGTGGTTCGGCGATGATCTGCGCTGCGATAAAACCACATTCAAACCTGGCGTGGAACTGGCGTCCAAAAACACCACACCCGTCACATGGAGCGTCAATGGCGTCGCGCGCGCCAGCGCTCATCTAGTCAGCCAATCGGGCGGAGCGCCGGCTTTTGGCGGGACGCCCTCGGACCAATCCGTGGTGGAATCCATTCAGGATATCAAAACGCGCGGTCTTAAAGTTACATTCTATCCCTTCGCCATGATGGATATCCCGGCGGGCAACGCCTTGCCTGACCCTTATGCGCCTGGTGGTACGCAAGCCGTCTATCCCTGGCGCGGGCGCATCACCTGCGATCCGGCGCCGGGCGTTGCGGGGTCGCCGGATAAAAGCGCGGCGGTGACCAGCCAGATTCAAAGTTTCTTCGGCACTGCGGCGTCCAGTGATTTTTCCGTCATCGGAACAAGCGTCAGCTATACGGGGCCGGTCGATTGGGGTTGGCGGCGCATGGTGCTGCATTACGCGCATCTGTGCGCGGCGGCGGGCGGGGTGGACGCCTTTATTATCGGCAGCGAAATGCGCGCCCTCACGACGCTGAGAGACGGCGCCAACGCGTTTCCGTCCGTGGCGCAGTTTATCACGCTCGCGGCTGATGTCAGCGCGATTCTGCCCAGCGCTAAAATATCCTATGCGGCTGATTGGTCGGAATATTTCGGCTATCAGCCCGATGATGGAACGGGAGACGTTTATTTTCACCTCGATTCGCTCTGGGCCAATGCGAATATAGATTTTATCGGCATCGATAATTACCTGCCGCTTTCCGATTGGCGGGACGGGACGGCTCATCTCGATTTTCAGGCGGGCAGTAAGTCGATTTACGATATTGATTATCTCAAAAGCAATGTTGAAGGCGGCGAGCGCTATGACTGGTTTTACCAGAACGATGCTGACCGCGCGGGGCAAGTGCGTACAAATATTACCGACGCTACGTATTCCAAGCCGTGGGTGTTCCGCGCCAAGGATATTAAGAACTGGTGGCTGAACGCGCATTATGACCGGCCGGGGGGCGTGGAATCCTCCACCGCTACCGCCTGGGTCCCGCAATCAAAACCCGTTTGGTTCACCGAAACCGGGTGTCCGGCGATCGATAAGGGCGCCAATCAACCCAATGTCTTTACTGATCCCAAATCAGCCGAAAGCGCAAA
>JAJFIM010000288.1 GCA_021774995.1 Alphaproteobacteria bacterium
GATCACCATACCGTCAGAGGTCGGATAAATATTGGACGGCGCGACTTTGGGCAAAATAGCGCCTGTGCGCTCGCGCACATACCCCCCCACTTGATATTCCGTCACCAAACTTTCCATCATCGCAAAAACGGCTTCATAGATTGCGCTGTCAACAACCTGGCCGCGCCCCGTATTGTCGCGGCTGTGCAGCGCCGCCATAATGCCGAGGCAGGCATAGGTTGCCGCCAGCGTGTCGCCGAGCGAGATACCCGCCCGGCTGGGCACCCTGTCGGGATATCCCATGACATAGCGCAAGCCCCCCATTGCCTCGCCGACGGATGCATAACCGGCGCGCTTGGAATAGGGGCCCGTTTGTCCATAGCCGCTGACCCGCGCCATGATCAAACGCGGGTTGAGCTCTGACAAAACATCATAACCAAGCCCCCATTTTTCCATTGTGCCGGGGCGGAAATTTTCCAGCAGCACATCGGCTTCTTTTACCAGGCTTTTTAGAATTTCCTGCCCCTCGGGCGTGCGCAGGTTAAGCGTGATCGATTTTTTATTGCGCGCCACGATGGGCCACCATAAGGAGCGCCCCGCCACTTTGGTTTGGCCCCAGTCGCGCATCGGGTCGCCAACGCCGGGCTGCTCGACTTTAATCACCTCCGCCCCGTAATCCCCAAGCAACTGGCCGCAAAAAGGGCCCGCCAGCAAAACGCCCAGTTCAATGACCTTGATGTCTTTCAAAGGTCCCGTGTTCTTAATTTCTGTTTCGGTCATAAATTTCTCTCAAGTTCAAGTCAGGAGGGGCTTGCCGCCGTGATTTGCCGACCACGGTATATAAGGTATAGACTGGTTCAAAGCCCGAGAAAAGCAATGGACCGCCACTTGAAACATTCCGAGGAAAGACATGCGTGATATCAACATCGAAATTGTCGAGGTCGGCCTGCGCGATGGATTGCAGAATGACCCGGCCATGCTGGATACGGATGGCAAGCTGGACTTCATTGATCGGTTGATCGCGTCCGGCGTGCGGCGCATGGAAGTCGCTTCTTTCGTGAACCCCAAGCGCGTGCCTCAAATGGCCGATTCATCCGATCTCATGACCCGCGTCCCCCGGGACAAAGGCGTCACTTATATTGGTCTGGCGCTGAACGACAAAGGCATGGAGCGCGCATTGGCCGCCAAATGCGACGAAGTGAATTTCGTCGTCGTGGCGTCCGACACGTTCGGGCTGCGCAATCAAAACGCCACGCCTGAACAATCGCTGGAAGTATTTGCAAATTTGGCGGGTGCCGCCCAGCAAGCTGATACGCCCTGCTCAATCGTCATAGGCGCGGTCTGGGGATGCCCTTTCGAGGGGGAAGTGCCTGTAGACAAGGTTGTGCGCATTGCGGCCCGCGCGGCGGAACTGGGGGCCAGCGAGATCGGACTTGCCGACAGTATCGGGGTTGCCGACCCTTGGGAAGTGAAGCGCCGGGTTGAAGCGGTTCAAAAAGTCACCGGCGATATCCCCTTGCGCTGCCATTTCCACAACACGCGCAACACAGGCATCGCCAACGCTTCCGCCGCCATCGATGCGGGGGTGCGCATTCTGGACGCCAGTTGCGGCGGCATTGGCGGGTGTCCCTTCGCGCCGGGCGCCACGGGCAATATCGCCACGGAAGATCTGGCCTATATGCTGGAGCGGGCCGGCTTTCAGACCGGCATTGATCTGCCCAGACTGATTGAAACCGCCAACTGGCTGGAAACCGCGCTTGATCATAGTGTCCCCGCCATGGTGTCAAAGGCCGGGCTGTTCCCCAAGGCGGCGGCGTAACCCCGATCCGCTTATTGCCAAGCGGCGTAATCCGGGTCCGGCGTCCACCCGTCCGGCGGCGTCGCGTTTGGCGGCGCGCCTGCGTAGTTCTCCGGGCCGAGATTCAGCGACGAGACGTCCATAACATAGGAATAAAGCGCGCGACTGCCCGGTTCGCTGCGCGTGAACACCATTTTTTTGCCGTCGGGAGAGAACGCGCCCATGCCGTCCCATCCTTCGTTATAGGTCAGGCGCACGGGTTCGCCCCCGGCCATATCGGCCAGAAACAACTCCCAGTTTCCGCCTTCGATGATCCGCACGACCAGAAAATGCCGCCCATCGGGCGCGGGAAAAGGCGCCCAATTGGTGTCGTTTGTGAAGGTGCGGGGTTGCACGTCGCGGTCGGCGCCCAAAATTTTCAATGAAAAAATATTCATCGGCAATTGCGTATGCGTTCCGTTTTTCCGGTCCTGTTCCGCCACCCGCTGTTTTTCGCTTTCCTTCCAGGCCCGGAAAATAACCGTTTGACTGTCGGGCAAGAAATACGCCTCGCCCTCTTGCCAGTCTTTGGTAAAGGTGAGCTGAGTTTGCTCCGTCCCATCCGCGCGCATGCGCCAAAGATCCGCATTGCCCTCGATCTGGCGGCCAAAGACAATCCATTGACCGTCCGGCGAAACGGTGGCTTCGGCGTCGTAATATTCATTATCGGTCAGGCGCGTGACATTGCCCCCGTCCAGGTCTGAACTATAGAGTTCGGCGCCCTGCGGGTAATCAGCATCATCAGACCAATTGCCCGCCGGCATATCGTCGATGTGGTCCCGGGTGGACGTCCACAACAGCCGTGGTTGATCAGGATAAAAGTAAGAGCAGGCGTCCATGCCCCGGTCGTTGATGCGGCGGATGTCTTCGCCCGTATCGGTGAATGTGTAGGTCAGCGCGCCGCCCACTTTGCCTCTTCCCGGGTCCTGGGCTTGGCTGTCCTTGACTTGGGCGATGAGGCGCTCGCCGTCAGGGGCGTAATAAGCCTCGCCGTTCTCAGGCAGGTTAGGGATTTTATAGAGCGGAAGCTCACGCGGCGCCGATGCGGCAGGTTCGGAATCCGGCGTTTCATCGCAAGCCCCGACCAGCATCGCGGCGGCCAGAAGCAACGCACATTTGAGCTTAAACACCCGCATTCCCAGTCTCTCCCTCCTATTGAGCACTTCCTGTAGCACACTAATCCCTTATGGACTTATCGCAGCCTTAAAGGCTCCAGCCATGTCTCTTTGAACAGGTTGTGGTCACACAGTGGACCGATTACACGGCGCCGCAATCTCAAAGGCCCATCCCCCGTTGGGGTTTCTTGACTCGGCGGGTGTGGGCCTGTAATCGCAAAGATAAAGCACTGGGCCGCGTCAAACCATTTGGCTAAGACTGGTCATAACCACTTGGTGGAACAGCATGAGGCAAATCTGTTTCG
>JAJFIM010000289.1 GCA_021774995.1 Alphaproteobacteria bacterium
CCGCCCCCCCTTAACGCAACCGCGGCTTTGGCTCTGTCCGGCGTGCTCGCCGCGTTTATCGCATTTGGCGGCTTATGGCCCTTTCTCGAACAAATCGGCGCCGCGCGGGGTCTCAGCGCAACCCAAACCGGTTTTGCGCTCAGCGGCGCTCAAATGGGCGGCGTCTGCACCGCCCTCCTCGCGGGATTTCTGGCGACGCGATTTGAACGCCGTAAATTGTTGGCGGCAAGCCTCATAGCCACAATGCTGGGCGTGTCCATCTTTATCCTGAACGACTCGCAACCCGGCTATATCGTCGCCGTGATTGCGTTTAACAGCGCTTTTATTTTTGTCATTCCGTACCTGTCGGGCATGCTGGCGGCCCTGGACCCTACAGGTCGCCTCATCGTTTTAGGCGTCACGATGCAAACGGCTGGTCTGGCGATCGGCCCGGCGGGCGCGGGCGCGGTAATCGCCGGAAGCGGCTATGCGGCGTTATTCATCATCGCCGCACTGTTTTTAGGGCTGGCGCTGGCCTTGATGCTGTCCGTATCCCACAAAAGTCGAACCGCGCCCGAATAATCGCTGCTGAAAAGCAGTGTTATGCACCCTAAATGCTACGCTCGACCATCATGCGTTTGATGCTGGCGATGGCTTGCGCCGGGTTGAGGCCTTTGGGGCAGGTATTGGCGCAGTTCATGATGGTGTGGCAGCGGTAAAGCCTAAAAGGGTCTTCCAGATTGTCGAGCCGGTCGCCCGCCGCTTCGTCGCGGCTGTCGACCAGCCAGCGATAGGCTTGCAACAGAGAGGCGGGGCCGAGATAACGATCGCCATTCCACCAATAGCTGGGGCATGAGGTTGAGCAGGAGGCGCACAAGATACATTCATAAAGGCCGTCGAGCAAAGCGCGGTCTTCTTCTGATTGTTTCCATTCTTTTTCCGGCTCCGGCGTGTCGGTGTGAAGCCAGGGTTCGATAGAGGCGTATTGCGCATAAAAATTAGTGAGGTCGGGCACCAGATCCTTCACCACCTCCGTGTGCGGCAGGGGAAAGATCTCGATCACGCCGTTAATCTCATCCATGCCCTTGGTGCAGGCCAGCGTGTTGCGCCCATCGATATTCATGGCGCAGGACCCGCACACCCCTTCGCGGCACGAACGGCGGAAAGCCAGCGTCGGGTCGATGTCGTTTTTGATTTTGATCAGCGCATCCAGAACCATCGGGCCGCAGGAATCCAGATCAATGTCATAACTGTCCATATGCGGGTTTTTGTCGTCATCCGGCGACCAACGATAAACCTTCAGCGTTCTGACGCGGCTGGCCCCTGCGGGCGCCGGCCAATCCTTGCCAGCGCGCACTTTGCTGTTTTTCGGCAAAGACAGTTCAACCATTTTATTTTGGATCTCCTGTTAAACGCGCATCCGGCGCCGCTGATTCGTCGGAGGCTTCATCGCCGTACCAGTTCACATTACGCGTGAAATACATGGTGGCGGCCAGTCCTAAGAAGGCGGCGATGGACCCCAACAGCAAAGCGTAATCGCGCACTTGCAGTAAACTGAACAGCAGGGCGTAAATTGTCAAGAGCACGACCAGCATGGCCAGAGCAAAACGCCTGCTCCTCAGAACATATCCGGCGTAAAGGGTGATCAGTCCGATATTGGCCGCCGCAGCCAGGGCGTAGGCCGCAACAAAGCCGATATGCTCGGACAAAGACAACAGCAGAAGATAAAAAATACATTGCGAGAGGCCGACCATCAGATATTGCACCACGTGAATGCGCAGCGGCAGCAGAGTCTCGTATAAAAAGAAAGTCAGAAACGTGAATCCGAAAAACAGCACGGCGTATTTGGTTGATCGCTCGACCTTCAGATAAAAATCAATGGCCAGGGGAAAATTGACGCCGAAAACCGTGCGCCGGATGTCCATCCCCTCAGCAAAGGGGATCTCTTCGTCCGACGAGACCAGCATCGCCCGCGACACCGTCCAGGCTTGGGGGAAGCCGCGCGCCAAAAAGGGAATTTGCCACGACGCTTCAAAGCCCTCTTCATTTATGACGCGCGTGGAGGGCAAAAATCCGCCCTGAAAACTGGGGTGAGGCCAATCCGATGCAAGAGAGACTTCCGTCTCGCGTCCCGCCGGCAAAAAGCGAATCGAACGGGAGCCGTTCAGCGCCAAATCAATCCGAAATTCAGCCGCTTCCAACGGGCCGCCCGCCCCCAAGGGCGTATGAACGCCGCTGCCCGCAAGAATTTTAGGGGCCGGACCAGGCAGGAAATCCAATGTTTTGCCCTCCCCCCAGGCGAGTTGAAGCGCGTTCTTAACCCCCCGCACATCGGTGACGTGAAGTGAGACAAACGCCTCCTCCCAATGAACTTCATCATCCGCTTCTACGAAAGGCGCCATATCCGGTTTTTCGAACGCGCCTTGCAAAACAAGATCGCCGCGATAGACCGTGATGTCATAAATGCCGCGATAGCGCACTTCGTTTTTCAGATCGCCCGTCACAGTGAATCTGCCGGGCAAAAAGACGGCGTAATGCCGCTCAACGCGCTCTTGCAATTGGCCTTGCGACCAGGACGAATAATGATTATCGAACGGCACGACCAAAAACGGCCCGGCGATGGTTTGCGACAAGCCGCCCCACGAATTGCCCACGTCATCGCGCGCATCCTCGGCGCGCAATTGCCTCTCCCACACGAGATCGCGCACATAACCCATGGGCAGAAACATGATCAAAACAAGAAAACCGACCCCCAGCGCCTTAACGCCTTGCGTCCTGCCCAGATTTTTGAACTTCGCCGCATTCGCCATGCGCTTCCCTCCCGTGTGACGCTCTTATCGCGCCAGAGGATAAAGCGCGACATTGGGACCCCAATGAGGACACAAAAAGGCCTTTATGTGAAAACAAACAAGGGGGGCCGCGCAACACTTGAGAAGCGCACGTCTAATAAACCCGCTTGGCCGGTTTCACATAGTCGATTTCGTCCGTGAGCGTATAGGCGTGCACCGGCCGGTAATCCAGTTTTACGCCGCCCTCCCCATTGATCCAGGCGAGGGTGTGCTTCATCCATGTCTTATCATCGCGGTCCGGATAATCTTCGCGGGCGTGGGCGCCACGGCTCTCTGTGCGGTTGGCCGCCGCGTTCATCACCACCACCGCCTGGACGATAAGGTTTTCAAATTCCAATGTTTCCACAAGGTCGGAATTCCACACCATTGACCGGTCTGCGACGGCGACGTCCGACGCGGCGTCAAAAACTTCCGAGATGAGGGTCTTACCCTCTTCCAACACCTCGCCGGTGCGAAACACCGCGCAATTCGTCTGCATGACTTTTTGCATGCGCAGGCGCAGTTCCGCCGTGGGCGTTCCCCCTTTCGCATGGCGCAGACGATCAAAGCGGTCAATGGCGCTCTCGCCGACGCCTGTGGACAAATCAGGCTGTTTAGCCCCCGGAACAACCACTTCAGCGCAGCTCAGAGCGGCGGCGCGGCCAAACACCACCAGATCAATCAGCGAGTTAGAGCCCAAACGATTGGCGCCGTGCACCGACACGCACGCCGCCTCCCCCACGGCCATCAAGCCCGGAACCACCGCATCCGGATCGCCGTCTTTCAGGGTCACCACTTCGCCGTGAAAATTAGTCGGTACGCCGCCCATATTGTAATGCACTGTGGGCAGAACCGGGATCGGCTGCTTGGTCACGTCAACGCCGGCAAAGATTTTCGAGCTTTCGGAAATCCCCGGCAGCCTTTCGGCCAGCACCGCCGGATCAAGATGATCAAGATGCAAATAGATGTGATCTTTGTCGGGCCCCACGCCGCGCCCTTCGCGAATCTCAATGGTCATAGCGCGGCTGACCACATCGCGCGAGGCCAGATCCTTGGCGGACGGCGCGTAGCGCTCCATAAAACGCTCGCCTTCTGAATTAACAAGATAGCCGCCCTCGCCGCGCGCGCCCTCAGTAATGAGCATGCCTGCGCCGTAAATGCCCGTTGGGTGAAACTGAATAAATTCCATATCCTGCAAAGCAATACCCGCCCGCAAGGCCATCCCGTTGCCGTCTCCCGTGCAGGTGTGCGCGGAGGTGCAGGAAAAATAAGTGCGCCCATAGCCGCCGGTCGCCAAAATGGTGCGCTGGGCGCGCAGGCGGTGGAGCGTTCCATCGTCGAGATTCCACGCAATCACGCCCCTGCATTCCCCGTCTTCCATCAGAAGGTCGATGACAAAATATTCGATAAAAAATTGCGCGTCATGGCGCAGCGACTGGCCATAAAGCGTGTGCAACATGGCGTGACCCGTGCGATCCGCCGCCGCGCAAGTGCGCTGAACCTGCCCTTCGCCGAAATTGGAGGTCATGCCGCCAAAGGCGCGCTGATAGATCTTACCTTCTTGCGTGCGCGAAAACGGCACGCCGAAATGCTCTAACTCATAAACCGCTTTAGGCGCGTGTTTGCACAAATATTCGATGGCGTCCTGATCGCCCAGCCAGTCCGAGCCCTTGACCGTGTCATACATATGCCAGCGCCAATCATCCTCCCCCATATTGCCAAGCGCCGCAGAGATGCCGCCTTGCGCTGCGACCGTATGACTGCGGGTGGGAAACACTTTGGAAATGCACGCGGTGCGCAAGCCCGCTTCAGCGCAGCCCAATGTCGCCCGTAGCCCGGCGCCGCCCGCGCCTACAACTATAACATCGAAAGTATGATCAGTGATCGGATAAGATTGTGTGGCCATACGGCTTTAAGACCCCAGAGAGATTTTCAAAATGGCAAAGACAGCAGCAACGCCCAAACCGACGGCAAAACAGGTATTGGCAATAAAGTGTATAAGCTTGACCGTTTCCTTGTGGACATAATCCTCAAACACAACTTGCATGCCCAGGCGCATGTGAACCACGCCCGCCAGCACGAACAGCGTCATGAGAATCGCGCTCACGGGTTGCGCGAGCCAGGCGCGCATCGCAGCGTAATCATCTCCGATATGGTTGTACAACCCGGCGATAAACCACAAAGTCAACGGTACAAGCGCAACAGCCGTGAGGCGTTGAACCCAGTAATGGGATACTCCTGAGCGGGCCGACCCGAGGCCCCGTACACGGGCAAGAGGCGTTTTCATGCTCATCAGATCAAGTCCTCTCAAACAATCCAGAAGGCAATGGCGGCAATGGCGACCAGGCCGGACAAGGCAAACACCACGAGGCTGGAGCGCTCCGCCGCTTCGTTGTCGAATCCGTATCCCAGATCCCACCCCAAATGCCGCACGCCATTGATAAGATGGTAGAGCAGAGACCACGTGTAGCCGAACAATACCGCCATCCCTAAAAAACTGCCTGCAACTGACTGAAACGCGGCGTAAGCGCTGGGACCGCTGGCCACGGCAACCAGCCACCAGACCAGAAATATCGTCCCCAGCGTGTTGCCGACGCCGGTGATGCGGTGGGCGATAGAAGTCGCCATGGTCACGGGCCAGCGATAAATCTGCATATGGGGCGACA
>JAJFIM010000290.1 GCA_021774995.1 Alphaproteobacteria bacterium
GTGGTGAATGTCGTCACCGGCATGGGGCATGTGGCCGGCGCGGCGCTGGTGGAACATGAAGACGTCGACAAAATCGCCTTCACCGGCTCAACCGACGTGGGTAAAATCATTGGCCAATCGGCGGTCAAAACCATGAAACGCATCTCGCTGGAGCTGGGGGGTAAATCCCCCGTGGTGATTTTTGCGGACGCCGATCTGGACGCCGCCATCAGGGGCGCCGCCGACGCTATTTTCTTCAATCATGGACAGGTGTGCACCGCCGGCTCGCGCCGTTATGTGGAGCGCGCGGTTTTTGATCAAGTAAGCCAAGGGGTTGCGGACATCGCCAAATCGATCACTCTGGGCGCCGGACTTGATCCCGCAACGCAAATGGGCCCGCTTGTGAGCGAAAAACAACACAAACGCGTTTGCGGCTACATCGATTCTGGATTGTCCGAGGGAGCAATTGCTCTGTCGGGCGGCGGCTCGGCGGAAGGGGACGGATATTTCGTCAAACCCACCGTTCTCACCGGCGTTAACCAGAATATGAAAGTGGTCCGTGAGGAAATCTTCGGTCCCGTCTTGGTGGCCCAACCATTTGACGATATGGCTGAGGCCGTCTCCCTGGCCAATGACACGGCTTATGGCCTGGGGGCCAGTGTGTGGAGCGCGAATCTCAGCACGGTGCACCGGGTGGTGCCAAAAATAAAAGCGGGGACGGTATGGGTTAACGCCCACAACCTACTCGACGCCGCGCTGCCCTTTGGCGGCTATAAACAATCGGGAATAGGCCGGGAAATGGGCAGATCCGTACTGGATCTTTACACTGAATCGAAATCTGTTTGCATGATGGTGTAGGCCGGCTGGAACAGCGCGGCAAACCCCTTTGCTTTGACAGCAGGCGCCATGACAGGGTAATGTTACGAGAGGTATTATTGCGCGCTAAATGACGCGAGCGTCAATCATGCAATTGGCTTAACAACCAATGGTACTGAGGGGGAGCTTAGAGCACGTCGCATGACTTACAACTGCTCGACCGAAAAATATCGGGGACGGGACAAGATCGACTATTGGCAAGCCGCATTAGGTGATGTGTGCGGAGATTTTTCGATTCACCGTTCCGAAAAAAGCAGTTTTCAAGGGTCCATCAGTTCACAGAATGTTGGCGGCATCGATATTGCCCACATTTCTTCGAATGCCGACAGCATCACCCGCTCCAGAACCCAAGTCGCCAATGCCAATGATTCGTATTGCTTCCTGATTGCCCAGATTACCGGGCGCAGCATGATGCGCCAAAATGGCCATGAAGTTTTTTTAGAACAAAATGACGTCACGCTGATCGATTCGGGCCGCCCGTCGGATTTTATTTTTGACGACGCCTTCACACAGATATCCGTCCACCTGCCGCGCAAATCCGTTGAAAACAAATTGCGCGGCCGAAGCATCCCCTGCGCCATGCAAATCCCCGGCAAGGGCGGACTGGGCGCTATGGTAACCAATTTCGTGACGCACCTTTATGAACAGGCGACGCACTTTTCCGCCACGCAGGCAACGGGCCTGTGTGAAGCCGTTTTAGACCTCACATCCGCAGCCCTTGTCGAAGACACGCCGCTTGCCCAAGACCCGGCGGTCTCTCAAGCCATGCTTTCGCAAATCGCGCATGTTCAGAATTTTATCCTCGCCCGCCTGCCCGACCCCACCTTGACCCCGTCAAGCGTGGCCGCCTCTTACGGCATTTCGACGCGCCACCTGCACCGGATTTTTAATCGCCTTGGAACCTCTGTAGGTGAATGGATTCGCCTGCGCCGCCTGGAAAAATGCCGCGATGACCTCTCCGATCAACGCTTTGCAGGCCACGGCATCATTCAGATCGCCTTTCACTGGGGATTTAATGACGCGTCGCATTTCAGCCGCGCCTTCAAGGCGCAATTTGGTCTCTCGCCGCGCGAATTCCGCATGTCTGAAAGCGCCAAGCGCGCCAACGAGGCGCATTAAAGCCGGAGCTGCCCTCATCCCGGTTTCTCCCCTTGCGCTTTCATGTTGCGCCGCCACAAATTCGCGCGCCCGTGTCCCCCGTGTCCCTGAGCGTCAAATAATCAGGCATTGTGAGGCGAGCCGCTGGCGGCGCGCCGTGGTCTAGTTGATTATGCCTATAAACAGTATTTTGACGCGTTAGGCTCAATTTTTCATTCGATGCGCTCAACTTAGGGGGAAATATGACGTACCAAGAGACAAAATCACACAAAATCACCAGCCATCGCCGCGCGCTAGGCCGGACAACGGCTTTAGCGGCGGTGATGACGGCGGCCTTTACCTTCGGCGCCGTCGGCGAGAGCTTCGCCGCCATCGGCGAGATGGTGGTGACCGCGCGGAAGCGGGCGGAATCGCTCCAGCAAACACCAATTGCGATCACCGCCTTCAGCGGCGACACGATGCGCGATCGTGGTCTCACCAGCTTGATCGAAGTGGGCGCATTTGCACCTAACGTGAAAATGACCGCAGCGGCCAGAGGCAGCGGCGGCGGGACAAACGCCCAGATTTATATTCGCGGCATCGGTCAATCCGATTTCTTGTTCACCACTGACCCGGGCGTGGGCATTTATATTGACGGCGTGTATCACCCTCGGACATTGGGCGGCAATATGGACCTGCTCGATTTGGAGCGGGTGGAAGTCCTGCGCGGGCCGCAAGGAACATTGTTCGGCAAAAACACCATTGGCGGCGCCATTAACGTCATTTCAGCCAAGCCAAGCGGTGAAACAGGCGGCTATGCCGAATTGACCATTGGCAAGTTTGATCGCATTGATGGCCGTGGGTCTTTTGAATTTCCCGTGATCGAAAACAAACTCTTTGCCAAAGTGTCCTTCTCGTCCAAGAATCGCGACGGCTACGGCAAGCGGCTCGATTTCACCACGCGCGAGATTCTCGATAGAACGGGCGATGACAACGAATCAGCCGGGCGCCTGGCCTTGCGGTTTCTGCCCAATGAAGACTGGACCATCGACTTCACGGCGGATGTGAGCCGTGTGCGCGAGCAATCCGTGCCCACAACCTTGCTGCAGGCAGATCCTGCTGGCGGTGTGCCGATCGCTCTTTGGAACGCTTTTGTCAGTCCTTCTTTTAGTTCTATTTTTGATGGCCGCTTCATTAGCGGAGACCCGGACGTGTCCTTCGGCACGGGTCCTAACGGCAGCACGTTGGACGCTTGGGGTGTGGGCCTCACCATGGAATGGGATGCGGGGCCGGTGACCGTGAAATCCATCACCGCCTACCGCGCCATGGAAGCTGAGTTTGGCCGCGACGGCGACGGCTCGCCTTTGCCCATCGTGCACACAAACGATACACAGGACCAGGACCAGATCAGTCAGGAAATTCAGGTCATCGGCGACAGCTTTGAGGATCGCCTGCATTGGACGATTGGCGGCTTTTATTTCAACGAGTTCGGTCGCGATCAAAATAATGTGGTCTTGACCTCCGGTCTGTTTGGGGCTTTGGAGGGACTGGGCTTTCAACTCAGTGGAGATACCTGCCTAGACCCCTTTGTCGCGCCTGGCTGCCCGGGTAATCCGATCAACGCAGCGCTGGACCTTGATTTTGATATTCTCAACGAGATCGATATCACTTCTTATGCGGGCTTCGTGCACGGCGTGTTCGACGTCACAGACAAAATCCGACTCACCGGCGGCGCGCGCTTGACCTATGAGAAGAAGGATTATTTCCTCGATCACAAAAAAATCGCCAGCGGCACACCGATTATCACACCGCGCACGCTGTCAGACAATTGGACAGCGATCACCTATGAAGGTGGCGTTGATTATCAGGTCACGGACGATATTATGGTCTATGCCAAGGCGTCGCGCGGGTTCAAATCCGGCGGGTTTAACGGCCGGCCCATTAATGAAGCCTCGGTCGGTTCTTTCGATCCGGAATTCCTTTTCTCCGTTGAGGGCGGCTTCAAATCCGAGTGGTGGGACAGTCGGCTGCGCCTTAACACCGCGGTGTTCTATTATGACTACAAGGACTTGCAGCTCAGCACTGTTGGTATTGATCCGATGACGGGCGCCTTGCAACTCTTTGTGCTGAATGCGGGTGATGCCGATGCCTGGGGCGTGGAAGTAGAATTGGAAGCCCAGCCTATCGAGGGTCTCGATATTCAGGGCAGCCTTGGGTATATTGACCTCAGCTACACAAGACTAACGGCGGCGGCACTTGACCCAGGAGCTGGTGGCATACCGAGTTTGTCTGCGGATCTACCTAACACACCTGAGCTGACAGCTAGTATTAGTGCCGTATACACGTATCCGATACAAGATATTGGTGATTTGAGCATTCGCGGTGACTGGACATATACCAGCGAGAACTTCCCGGAACCCAACCTCGTGCAATCCATCAAACAGCGCGCGCACAGCGTCGTTAATGGGCGGATCGCCTTTAATGATCCGGATAATGGCTGGGAATTGGCGGTGTTCATGACCAACATCACCGACATTCGTTTTGTTCAAAGCGGTTTGTCAGCGCTGAACAGCTTCGGCACCGCGGAAGGCTGGTTCAACCGCCCGCGGGAATGGGGCGTCAGCGTTAAGAAAGTATTCTAATCCCTCTTGAAATACCGGGCTGGTTTATCGCTTTTAAGCCGGCCCGGTTTTCATCTTCGTTCTTTCAACGCCTCCCAAACGGGGGCGTTATTTTTTTGCGACATTAAGTCCGTATACGGTAATAAACACTTGAACATTGACATCAGGAATGATGAGATGAGCAAGATAAATACTATTTACATCGCATGAGGAGATCAAAACATGGCGCTAGACGCTCAAACCAAAGGAATGCTGGACGCCGGCAAGGAGGCAGGCGCCCCAGCCCTTTACGAGATGGGCGTTGTGGATGCACGCGCCGGGCTGCTTGAAATGACCCTTCAGATGGATGCGCCTAGACAAGAGGTCGCCAAGCGCATCGAGCGCACCATTCCGGGACCCGCCGGTGCGATCCCGGTGCGGATATACTGGCCCGAAGACCCCGCTGCGGCTTCCTCCCGCCCAATCCTCCTTCTGTTTCACGGCGGCGGCTGGGCCATTGGCGACATGGACACGCATGAAAACATGAGCCGCTTTTATTGCAATGCGGCTAACCTCATCGTCATCAATGTGGATTACCGCCTTGCGCCGGAACATAAATTTCCCGCCGGATTGGAAGATTGCTATGCGGCGCTGGCCTGGGCGGCTGAAAATGCAGCCGCTATTGGCGGCGATGCAGGCCGCATCGCGGTGACCGGCGACAGCGCGGGCGGGAACTTAAGCGCCGCCCTTTGCCAAATGACCAAAGCAAAAGGCGGCCCCGCCATCGCCTTTCAGGCCCTCACCTATCCGGCCGTGGACCTGCGCGATGAAGCCCAGGACATCTATCCCTCGCGCAAAGACTTCGCGGAAGGCTATTTCCTCACCCGCGGCGATATGGATTGGCTGGCCGAGATGTATTTCAACAGCCCTGAAGACGCGGCCGACGCGCGCGTCTCGCCGATGCTCGCCCAAGACCTGACCGGTCTGCCACCGGCCCTGGTGACCACCGCCGGGTTCGACCCTTTGCGCGATGAAGGCAAAGCCTATGCCGACAGATTGGCGCAAGCCGGCGTGCCGGTGGAATATAAATGTTTTGAGACCACCATTCACGGTTTTTACTCGTTTTCAGGCGCTTTGGACGTGGGCCGCCAAGGTCTTGAACTCACCGCCGACCGTCTGGCCAAGGCGCTTAACGCCTGAAACAATCTCAAGTCGCGCCAGTCAAAGAGAATTGGCTCAGTCGGTCAAGTACGAGACTTTGCCAACGCCTATGGTGAAGATCTGTACTATTGGCCCTAACAGCCAAAATCCGCTCCCTGGCGCAGCGCAGCCAGAGACGAACTTAAAGCTTTTGGAGGTAACCCCCCGTGCAACAAAGCCGCGAAGAATTACTCAAAGCCTATCGGACCATGCGCACCATTCGCGAATTTGAAGAGCGCCTTCACGTGCAATTCGCGGCCGGGGACATTCCGGGTTTTGTGCACCTTTCCGCGGGACAAGAAG
>JAJFIM010000030.1 GCA_021774995.1 Alphaproteobacteria bacterium
TTGAAGTGTTGTTCGGCAGTGCGCACGCCCACAAAATCCTGCCAAAACCGCTGGCGAAGCTTATGGGCGGAAAGTATCCAGGCGGCGGCGGTTCGCTGTGGTATCGGCTGAAACCGCGGGCCTCTATGTGATGCGCCCCACACCTTCGGGTTGCAAGACCTGAGCATATCCCCTAATCTTGGTTTTGTCGGACAGGGGGCAAGCTAATGCATGTGACAAAACATATTCGCTTCTGGGCTTTTTTTCTTTTCTTTTTTTGCGTGTTGACGCCGCCCGTCCTGGCGCGGCAATTGCCGGTGCAGGCTTTTGCCCGCTCTCCGGCGTGGAGCTCTATGGCGCTATCTAAGAATGGTTCGTATGTTGCTGGGGAACAGGAATTCCAGGGGGAATATGTTTTTAGTATTTTTAAACTCAACGGAGTGCAAATGAAGCGCACCCATGCGCTGCGCTTAGGGGATAACACCGTTCGGTGGATAACGTGGCTGTCAGATACGCGGCTGATGGTGAGTATCGGTTTTGCAGACCGCCGCTATACCACGCCGACAACTGAAACGCGGCTGGTGGCAATGAATTTTGACGGCAGCGAAATGAAAAATCTCTTTAAGAGAAGAAGAAAGCAATGGGCGTCTAATATTCAAGATACTGTTGTTGACCGATTGAGATTTGATCCTGACCATATACTTATGGCGTTCAATAGTGATGATCCAAGCCGCCCGCGCGTCTATAAGGTGAATGTCCATAACGCCAAGCAATCAATGATCCAGGCGGGAAAGAAAGACGTTTACAGTTGGAGAACGGATCAAAGCGGCGAAGTGCGCATTGGATACAGTCGGGATGATGGTAAGCGGAAAATATTGGTGCGGGAGGTAGACGGGAAGAATTGGCGCGTATTGCGAGAGCGAGGGGCTTTGTCCCAATCGGTTTTTAATATTTACGGCTTTACGCAAGACCCAAACGTTCTTTATGTCGGCTCCAATCATGAAGGCGGTACAACCGGTCTCTATGAATACGATCTGAGGACGGACCAGTTTACCCGAAAAATTTTTAAACATCCGGAAGTGGATATTGCCGCGGTCTCTTGGGACGTCAATCATCGGCGGATCATTCGCGTGTTTTTTATTCTTGATGGGTATCAGTCCGTATGGATGGATCCGGTGCGTAAGGCGGAACTGGCCGCCGTGCAAGAATTCTTCCCCGGAAAAAGCGTCAGTCTTGGCAGCCGCTCAATGGATGGGAAAAAAGTCATTGTTTTTGTCGATTCCACCACCGATGGCGGGCAATATTATGTATTCGATAAAAATATCAGGCAGCTCATTACTTTCGGCCCGAATTATCCGGAACTTGCCGGAGAGCCTTTGGGTGAAATTCACGCTTTCAATTACCGGGCGCGGGATGGGTTGGAGATACCCGCCTTTTTGTCTTTGCCCGCCGGAATAAATGATCCGCATGCGGCGGCGCGCCTGCCGCTGGTGGTGATGCCCCATGGCGGGCCGACGAGCCGTGATTATCTTGATTTTGACCCCTTTATCCATCTCCTCACCAACCGGGGCTATGCGGTCTTACAGATGAATTTTCGCGGCTCCTGGGGGTACGGCGCTGCGTTTCAGGCCGCCGGTTATCGCGAATGGGGGCGCAAGATGCAGGATGACGTCACCGACGGGGTGAAGTATCTCATTGCGCAAGGCATTGCCGATCCGGCGCGCGTGTGTATTTTTGGCGGGTCTTACGGCGGCTACGCGGCGATGATGGGGGCGGTGAAAACGCCGGACCTTTATCAATGCGCGGTCAGCCTCAACGGCGTGTTTGATTTGCGCAAATTCATTCGGTATCAGTGGCAATTCATTGGCGGACGCTCCGGCCTGGGGACGGCGCATATAGGCGATTATTCGGAGCGCGATTTTTTAGATGAAGTTTCACCGTCCAAACGGGCGGGTGAGATTAAAATTCCGGTGCTGGTCATCTCGGCCAAAGATGACCGGACCGTGCCCTATGACCAGTCCAAAACCATGGTGAGCGCCCTGAAGCGCGCGGGCGTGGACCATCAATATATTGAACTTGAGAAAGGGGGCCACTCCCTGCTCAACGCCCAAAGCCGCGGTGCCTTCATGACGGCGCTGGACACGTTCCTTGCCCAGCACTTACACTAGGGCGTATGAACGCCAAAACTCATTTTCGTACGTGCCCCTTGTGCGAGGCAATCTGTGGTCTGGAAATCACCACGGACGATCAAAAAGTCGTCGCCATTAAAGGCGATAAAGACGATCCCTTCAGCCGGGGCTTTGTCTGTCCCAAGGCGGTGGCGCTTCAGGATATTCACGAAGACCCCGACCGCTTGCGCGCCCCCATGATCCGCGATGGCGACGCGTGGCGCGAAACGGATTGGCGGGACGCCTTTAAGATTGTGTGCGCGCGTTTGCTCGACGTCCAGGAAAACCATGGACCTGACTCCATTGCCATCTATCAGGGTAATCCCAGCGTTCATAATATCGGCATTATGACGCATTCGTCTCTCTTTTTACGGCATTTCAAAACGCGCAACCGGTATTCCGCGACCTCCGTCGATCAACTGCCCCATCAACTTGTGTCCTACATGCTTTACGGGCATCAATTACTGGCGCCGGTGCCCGATATTGACCGGACGCATCATTTCCTGCTCATCGGCTACAATCCTCTGGCGTCAAATGGATCTCTGATGACTGTGCCGGACGTGAAGAAGCGTTTGGGCGGCGTCATGGAACGCGGCGGGCGCGTGGTGGTCATCGACCCGCGCCGCACCGAAACGGCCGCCTTCGCCAGCGCGCATCATTTTATCCGTCCAGATACGGACGCCGCATTTCTTCTCAGTTTTCTCCACACACTGTTTGAGGAAGGGCTGACGCGGCCCGGCGCGCTGGAGGCGCATGTGCGTGGGTTGGAACGCGTGCGCGCCGCGATCAAAGAATTCACGCCGGAGCGGGCCGCGCAAGCGACGGGCATTGAGGCGGCGACAATCCGCCGGATGGCGCGCGATTTCGCCGCTGCAAAAAACGCCGCCCTGCATGGCCGCATGGGCGTTTCGACCCAAAGCTACGGCGCCCTTTGCCAATGGCTCATTCACGTGATTATGATCGCGACGGGCAATCTCGACCGGCCGGGCGGGGCGCTTTTCACCAAGCCTGCGGTGGACCTTATCGCAAATTCCAATCCCGGCAGTTACGATGCGTGGCGCAGCCGGGTGCGGGGCCTGCCTGAGTTTAACCGCCAAACCCCGGTGGCGGCGTTGGCGGAGGAAATTCTCACCCCCGGCGCGGGCCAGGTGCGGGCGTTGATTGCGGCGAGTGGAAATCCGGTGCTCTCGACGCCCAATGGCCGGCAGCTTGATCGCGCTTTGAGCGGATTGGACTTCATGGTCGCGGTGGATTCCTACCTCAATGAAACGACGCGCCATGCAGATGTCATTCTACCGCCGGTCTCGCCCTTGCAGCGCGATCATTTTGATTTGATTTTCAATATATTTGCGGTGCGCAATACCGTGAAATACAGCCCGGCTGTTTTCCCCAAAGAGGAGGGCGCGCTGGACGATTGGGAAATTTTCACCGGGCTGGCCGAGACGATGGCGCAGATCAAGGGCGCGCCTGCACCCGGCCCGTTCACCCCGGCCGATGCGGTGCATCTGGGGCTGAAAAGCGGCCCCTATGATCTGTCTTTGGAAAAACTCCGGCAATCCCCCCACGGCCTTGATCTGGGGCCTTTGGCGCCGACATTGCCCGCGCGGCTGATGACGCCGGACAAGACAATCAATTGCGCAGCGCCGGTGTTTATGGCCGACCTTGACCGGGCGGCGCGCGATCTCTTTGCCGATGCTGCGCCCAGCGCCGCATTACGGCTTATCGGCCGGAGGGATCTGCGCAGCAATAATTCCTGGATGCATAATTACCAACGCCTGGTGAAGGGGCCGAAGCGCTGTGTGCTGATGATGCATCCCGATGATCTGGCGGCGCGCCAGTTGCAAGACGGTGACATTGTGAAAGTCGCGTCGCGCGCCGGGAGCCTTAACGTGGAAGCGGCGGCGAGCGCGGACGTCATGCCGGGAACCGCATGTCTGCCCCATGGCTGGGGCCATGACCGGCCCGGCACAGTCATGCGGATCGCTGAAAAACATGCGGGCGTCTCTCTCAATGACCTCACCGATGACCAGCGCGTTGACCCGGTGTCCGGCAACGCCGCGTTCAACGGCACGCCGGTTGACGTGACGCGGGCTTAAAAAGCAAAAAACCCCTCACCATAATCTCCCTTTGGGGAAAAAGGAGAAACCCTGCGGGCGGCTTCAGCCCGAGGGACGGTGAGAGGTCGTCTGCGACGCCTAAAACCGGTAGCCGACGCCAACGCCAAAGATCCAGGGATCGATATCGACATTTGCGGTAATCGCGCCGCCATTGATGCTGACATTTGTGTCGAGAAATACTTTTTTCACGTCAACATTCAGCAGCCAATGATCGTCAAGTTTTAGATCGGCGCCCGCTTGCAGCACCCAACCAAAGGAATTGTCATAGTCGATGCTGATTCCGGCGGGCGTGTTGGTGTTGTAGAAAATCGTATAATTGACGCCTGCGCCAAGATAAGGACTGACCAGGGAATCGGGCGCCACATGATATTGTAAGGTGAGCGTCGGCGGAAGAAGCCACACCTCGCCAAGCGCCGTCGGGCCAACGGTGGCCGCCACGCTATGCTCCGCCGTCGCAAGGATCAGTTCTGCGGCGATGTTGTCAGTGAAAAAGTAAGTAAAATCGAGTTCCGGCACAAATGAATCATCGATCTTGACCGTGCCGCCCAGAGGGGCGACCGGACCGCCCTCATCAGGCACAACGGCAATGCCGCGCACACGCACTAACCAGGGCGAAGACTCCTCTTGCGCCGCCGCCGGCGTTACCGCCAGATCTCCCATGAATACGCCCGCCGCCACGCAGGCAATCGCCAAACCCGTACCCCTCGCTATAGACATAGTATTTTGATCTCCTCATCACGAAAAAAAATATGCCAAACCCTATCGATGGGCCGCCGCGCCCTTTTTGACCTGGATCAAAAGCCCACTGCGACTCTTTGGCCTGCATAAAACGGGGGCTTTGGTTTAGCGCTTGGCAGGGGCGGGGAGACGCGCTACTCAGACAGGTCCAATTCTTGGAACTTACGTGGAGAAAACCCATGTCTCTCATAGATCTGATGTCCGATCCCGCATTGCTGCGGTCTCAATGTTTTATTGATGGCGCGTGGTCTGATGCGGCGGAAGGCGGCGTCTTGGAGGTCACCAATCCAGCCAACGGTTCAGTATTGGGGACCGTGCCCGCGATGGGCGCGGTTGAGACGGCTCTGGCGATTGGGGCGGCGGAAAAGGCGCTGCCCGAATGGCGGGCTAAAACCGCAAAAGAACGCGCCGCTGTGCTCATGCGCTGGTTCACGGCCATCATGGACAGTCAAGATGATCTGGCCAAGCTGATGACGGCGGAACAGGGCAAGCCATTAGCTGAATCGCGCGGCGAGATCGCCTATGCGGCGTCCTTTATCGAATGGTTTGCCGAAGAGGCCAAGCGCGTCTATGGCGACACGATCCCCGCGCCGACGCCCGACAAACGCATCGTGGTGCTCAAAGAGCCCATCGGCGTGGTTGCGGCCATCACGCCGTGGAATTTCCCCTCCGCCATGATCACCCGCAAAGTCGGCCCGGCGCTGGCCGCAGGCTGCACCGTGGTGGTGAAACCGGCAAGTCAGACGCCTTATTCCGCCCTGGCTCTGGCCGCATTGGCGGAAATGGCGGGCGTTCCCAAAGGCGTGCTTAATGTGGTGACCGGGTCGGCGATGGCCATCGGCGGCGAGTTGACGTCAAACCCCGCGGTGCGCAAGCTCACATTTACCGGCTCAACGGAGATCGGCCGGGTGCTGCTGGCGCAATGCGCGCCGACTGTTAAAAAAACATCTATGGAGCTGGGCGGCAACGCGCCCTTTATCGTTTTTGATGACGCCGATCTCGACGCCGCCGTTGAGGGCGCCATGATGTCGAAATACCGCAATGCCGGGCAGACATGCGTTTGCACCAATCGCTTTTATATCCAAGAAGGCGTGTATGAGGCGTTTGCGGAAAAACTGGTTCAGGCGGTCAAGGGCCTCAAAGTCGGCGACGGCATGCAACAGGGCGTGACGCAAGGGCCGCTTATTGACAAAGCGGCGGTGGAGAAAATCGAAAGCCACATCGCTGACGCCAAGGCGCAGGGCGCGCGCGTGATTGAGGGCGGCGGGGCTCACGCCCTGGGCGGCACATTTTTCGAACCGACGGTGATGACCGGCGTTTCCCAGGACATGCTGGTGGCGCGCGACGAAACCTTTGGCCCTCTGGCGCCCCTCATGAAATTCAGAAAAGAAACGGACGTCATCGCCATGGCCAATGATACGGAGTTCGGTTTGGCGGCGTATTTTTACACCCGTGACATTGGCCGGGTGTGGCGCTGCTCTGAATCTTTGGAATATGGCATTGTCGGAATCAACACCGGCATTATTTCAACGGAAGTGGCGCCTTTTGGCGGCGTCAAACAATCAGGCGGCGGACGGGAAGGCTCTAAATACGGCATCGAAGACTATCTCGAAATCAAATATCTCTGCATGGGCGGCGTTGAATGAGCGCTGAAGCGCAAAAAAAGCGCGCGGGAGAAAAAGCGCTCGACTTTATTTCCGGCGGCATGGCGGTGGGCCTGGGTACGGGATCGACGGCGGAATATTTCGTGCGGGCGTTGGCGGCGCGCGTGCGCGAGGGCTTAAAGGTGGAAACCACGGCGACCTCGCTGCGCACGGCGGCGCTGGCGGAGGAATTGGGAATTGTCGTCAAAGATCTAGACGCGTTTTCGCGCCTCGACATTACGGTGGATGGGGCTGATGAAGTGGACCCTGCGTTGCGCCTGATCAAAGGCGGGGGCGGGGCGCTGCTGCGTGAAAAAATCGTGGCCGCCGCCAGCGACGCCATGATCGTGATTGTCGATGAGGCCAAGATGGTGGAGACGCTGGGGCGTTTCGACCTGCCGGTGGAAGTGGTTCCCTTCGGGCTTGCTCATACGCTGCGCAAAATTGAGGAGGCTGCGCGAAGAGTAGGGTGCGCGGGGTCGGGCGCGCAGCTGCGCAAGCTTCACTCAGGCGAACCGTTTCAAACGGATGGCGGCCATTTCATTGTCGATTGCGCGTGCGGCGCCATCCCAAAGCCGGAAGATCTGGCGCAAAGTTTAAGCGCCATTCCCGGCGTGGTCGATCACGGACTGTTTATCGGGTTGGCGTCAAAAGTCATTGTCGGACGCGACGGGAGCGCCGATATCCTGTCTGAATGACTGATAGACGTACGGAATATCAGAAGAAAGAGCCAACAGCCTATGACCGAATATGATTATGACTTGTTTACCATTGGCGCCGGTTCGGGCGGCGTGCGCGCCAGCCGGGTGGCCGCCGCCGCCGGGGCCAAGGTCGCCATTGCCGAAGAATACCGCGTGGGCGGCACCTGCGTCATTCGGGGCTGCGTGCCAAAAAAACTCTTTGTCTACGCCAGTCATTTTTCCGAAAGTTTCGAAGATGCGGGCGCTTTTGGCTGGGAGGCCGCGCGCCCGGCGTTTTCGTGGAAAAAACTGATCGCCAATAAAGACAAGGAGATCGACAGGCTCAATCAAATATACATCAAAAACTTAAAAATTTCCGGCGTGGAAATATTTGAAACGCGCGCCGTGATTAAAGATCCCCATACGGTATATTTGCAGGCGCAAGACCGGACGGTGACGGCCAAGACGATCCTGATCGCCACCGGCGCCGCGCCCTGGAAAGACGGCGCCACGCCCGGTATGGAGCACGCCATCTCCTCCAATGAGGCGTTTCATCTGGAGCGTTTGCCCGAGCGCATTCTGGTCGTTGGCGGGGGATATATCGCGGTGGAGTTTGCCGGAATTTTTAATGGCCTCGGCGTGCAAACGACCTTGAGCTATCGCAAGGCGGAAATCCTGCGCGGTTTTGACGATGATTTGCGCGCTGGGTTGCACCGGGAGATGGAAAAGAAAGGCGTGACAATTCTCACGCGCTCACTGATCAAAAAAATTGAAAAGCAAGAAACAGCGGGCAAGACGCATTTCACCGTGGCCTTCACCGACGGCGCCGTCCTGGAGACGGATCTGGTAATGGCGGCAACGGGCAGGCGGCCCTATAGCCAAGGACTTGGGCTGGAAGAGATCGGCGTCGCGGTGGACGAGATTGGCGCCATTGCAGTCGACGACTATTCCCGCACGAGCGTTCCCCATATTTATGCCGTGGGCGACGTCACCAACCGCGCCAATCTAACGCCAGTGGCCATTCGCGAAGGCGCGGCCTTTGCCGAGACAGTGTTCAAAAACAATCCGATCACGGTCAATCACGCGACCATCCCCACGGCAGTGTTCAGTCAACCGGAACTAGGGACGGTGGGCCTGAGCGAAGCAGACGCCAAATTAGCGGGACATGACGTTGAGATTTTTAAATCAACCTTCACGCCCATGCTGCATACGCTGACCGGCGCGCCCGACAAAGCGCTGATGAAATTAGTGGTCGACAAAAAAACAGATGTCGTGCTGGGCGTGCATCTTATGGGGCCTGCGTCAGGAGAAATGATCCAAGTGCTGGGCATCCCCCTCCTCATGGGCGCAACCAAAGCCCAATTCGACGCCACCATGGCCGTCCATCCCACAGCGGCGGAAGAACTTGTCACTATGAGGTGACAAGCGGCGCTCTTGCATTTTCCAGTTGTTCTATGAGCTGGCCTTATCCCTAAAAGAGAAAATCGAGCGCATGGTTAACGCATCGCGGGCGAACACCCTGCTTTGTTACGCATTTTTCGGGGCTTGCAGCTGACAGTTTGCCAATCAATAGGACGACCCTATGCGCATATGCCGCATCTCGAAGCATTGATCAGATTAAAGATAAATTGTAAACACGGTTATTGATTAATGGGCATTATAAGTTGATTGGGTTGTCACATTACTGTCGCATTACTGTCATGTTAAGGTGATAATTTTTCGTATGCCATCGATTTCTTACCCATAGGATTTTGCGAATTATTCGTGCGTATGCTCCTTTCTCTTGATGGGTATGGATGCCGAGACATGTCAGTGTAGTGATAATAAGTAAGGAATCTTAGTATGCAAACCCCCATAATTGGAACGCCAGGTGATGACAGCATTGTCGGTACGATCAACGACGACGGGATTATAGGGGGTCTTGGAAATGACACCCTTCTTGGCGATAGCGGCAACGACACAATTAGGGGGAAGGAGGGTGATGATTCACTGCTTGGCGGCGATGGAGATGATCTTCTGGAAGGTGAAGAAGGAACTGACATACTGAATGGCGGCGCCGGTTTCGATACATTCAAATTTGAAGAAGGCGACGGCGGCGACACCATTCAGGATTTTACGTCTGGTGAAGACACGATCCTTATAGATCATGACGCGATCACCTCGGCGGCTCAAGTTCTCGCAGCGCTAACCTACGCAGGCGGCGACGCCATAATAGATTTGGGCAATGGCGATGTCCTCACTGTTTCGGGCGTCGCGCCCAACTCCCTCACAGCCAGTGATTTTTTGATAGATGTTGAAGATCTCTTGGGCGAAGACGACGACTCCCTTGACGGCGGCGTCGATGATGACTCAGTCAATGGCGGCGGCGGCAATGACACTATGCATGGCGGCCTCGGCGATGATAGCCTGGATGGCGATGTCGGCGATGATAGTCTTTCTGGAGATTCTGGCGACGATACGCTGGTAGGCGGCGCCGGTAATGACACGATGTCTGGGGGTATCGGCAAAGACGATCTTGAGGGTGATGACGGCGCTGACGATCTGCGCGGCGGCAGAGGTCAAGATACTCTGTCAGGCGGCAGCGGCGACGATACGCTGAACGGCGGCGGCGGACGGGATGAAGCCGATTTTAGTACGGCCACAAGCGGCGCCAGTGTGGATCTTGGCGCGGGAACGGCAAGTGACGGCGAGGGCGGTACTGACACTCTCATCAGCATTGAAGATGTCATGGGCTCGGATCAGGACGATCTCATTAAGGGCGACAGCAGCGGCAACCGGCTTGAAGGCTCGATGGGCAATGATACGTTGACCGGCGGC
>JAJFIM010000291.1 GCA_021774995.1 Alphaproteobacteria bacterium
GTCCCTTTGAACAGCGCGTCGCATCCCATCTCCACCGCGCGCAAGGCGGCGGCCGTATCCGTCGTGAAAAACGGATTGCCGGTGCCGGCTGCAAAGATCACAACCCGTCCTTTTTCCATATGCCGTATGGCGCGCCGCCGGATGAAAGGTTCGCATACCGTCGCCATGGGAATCGCGGACTGCACGCGTGTCTGAACGCTGAGGCGCTCAAGCGCGTTCTGCATCGCCAGGCCGTTCATGACAGTGGCCAGCATGCCCATATAATCCGCGCTGGCCCGCTCCATGCCTTTGGCCGCGCCAGACAATCCCCGAAAGATATTGCCGCCGCCAATGACCATGCACACTTCCGTTCCCAACGCGGCCGCATCGCGCACTTCTGAGGCGATGCGATCCACGGTGTTCAGATCAATGCCGTATTCCTGATCGCCCATCAACGCCTCGCCCGAGACTTTGAGCAAGACGCGTGCGAAGCGCGAAGACGGATCTGCGCTCGTTTGATTTAGAAGAGTGGAAGTTGCTTCTTTTTCCATGGCTCGGGCTTAGCACAATTTTTGTTGTAAAGGGCAATTCCCCTAAAGAATGGACAAAAGCCTAAATCCCGCGCCTAAACGCGCCAGAGTCACGACGCGGCGACGGAGGCGACTTCAGCGGCGAAATCTTCTTGTTTCTTTTCGATGCCCTCTCCCAGAGAAAAGCGCACAAAACCGGTCACTGACACCGGCGCCCCGAGATCGGATCCAGCATTTTCCAACACTTTTTTAATAGTGTTTTCCCCATCAATAACAAAGGTTTGAGATAAGAATACAACTTCTTGGTAGAACTTCTTCATCCGCCCTTCCACCATTTTCTCGGCGATCTCTTGGGGCTTGCCGGACTCAACGGCTTGCTGGATGAGGACCGTGCGCTCTTTTTCCACTATTGCGGGATCCAAACTGTCCGCATCCAAGGCGAGCGGCGCTATCGCGGCAATATGCATCGACAATTGCTTGCCCAAGGCTTCCAATTTGACTTTGTCGCCGGCGGAGTCCAGAGCGATGATGACGCCGATTTTGCCTTGATTCGGCACAACCTGATTGTGAATATACGCCGCCACAACGCCCTTCTCGACGGTTAACGCGGCAGACCGGCGCAAGCTTAGATTTTCGCCGATTGTTGCGATCTTATTGGTGACATGTTCCGCAACGCTCTCGCCGGCGCCGGGAAAGACGGCGCCTTTCAGAGACTCCACGTCACCGCCAACCTCAAGCGCAACATCGGCAATAGCACCCACCAGATTTTGAAACTGATCATTGCGCGCCACGAAATCAGTTTCGGAATTGAGTTCAACGACGGCGGCCCTGCCCCCAACGCCTTCATTATTCACGGCCACGGCCACCAGACCTTCAGCGGCCACGCGGTCCGCCTTTTTCGCGGCTTTAGCCAGGCCCTTGGTGCGCAGCCAATCGGCCGCCGCTTCCATATCGCCGTCCGTCTCGGACAGGGCTTTTTTGCAGTCCATCATGCCAACGCCGGTTTTATCCCGCAGTTCCTTCACCAATGCAGCCGTAATGTTAGACATGTCTGTCCTCGTTCATTTCCTTAAATAAAATATCGGGTAGGGCACGGTCCTATCAGGCGGTTTCCGTTGCCTGACCCTCGAGCGCCGCCTTAGCTTCCGCCTGCGCTCCCTCATCGGCGACCGGCGTTTCACCAACGGCTTCCACCGCCGGGGCTTCAACGGCAACCGCATCAGGGGCTTTTTCGCTAACTTGCGTCAGGTCGGGCAAGGGCTCCGGCGTTACTTCTTCCGCTTCGCCGATATCAACGCCTGAATCGATTTGGCTTTCCGAAATGCCGTCAAGCACGGCGCGGGCAATCAGATCGCAATAAAGCGTCAGCGCGCGCGCGGCGTCGTCATTGCCTGGAATTGGGTATGTGATGCCGTCGGGATTACAATTGGTGTCAACGATGGCGATAACGGGAATACCCAGTTTTTGCGCTTCTTTGATCGCAATGGTTTCTTTGTTGGTGTCAATCACGAACATGATGTCGGGTTGACCGCCCATGTCCTTGATGCCGCCGAGGGATCTTTCAAGGCGATCTCTTTCGCGCGTCATTTTAAGGAGTTCTTTTTTAGTGAGGCCTGTGGTCTCGCCATCAAGAAGTTCTTCGAGTTTGCGAAGCCGCGTGATCGAATTGGAAATTGTCTTCCAATTGGTCAGTGTGCCCCCTAACCAGCGGTGATTGACATAGTATTGCGCACAGCGCTTGGCCGCTTCCGACAAAGGTTGGATAGCCTGGCGCTTGGTGCCGACAAACAGAACCCGGCCCCCTCCCGCAACGATATCGCGTACAGTCACAAGAGCTTGGTGCAGCAGGGGCACTGTTTTGGACAGATCGAGAATGTGAATTTTGTTACGGACGCCAAAAATATAAGGCTCCATACGTGGGTTCCAGCGCTGAGTCTGGTGACCAAAATGCACGCCAGCTTCCAATAGCTGACGCATAGTGTAATCCGGTAACGCCATATTTAGCTCCTTTTTCCGGTTAAGCCGCCACGGGGGTTGGCCGCCCATTGGCGGCACCGGAACGATTACGCGAGGTCTTGATTTCACGCAGCCGCATACCCGTGTGAGGAATGCCGGGCGTTATAGGCCCCCCAGTGCCCGGATGCAAGCCCTCCGGGCGGAAGTGAAATTTAGCTCTTTTCAGGTAAAACCCTTTGGGGCAACCTGCCCCGCAAACCGGCCTTATCGGGGCATTTAGCTGTGACCGGGCGTCTCTTTGCGCTTACTGACAACCCGGCCCGATACCAGGCGTAATACGATTTCGATCAGAAATGCCATAACGAAAAACCCGGCTATCCAGAGTAAAATAGACGACTGTTTGCCGCTTAAATAAATAACCGACAGAATAATGGCGCTGAAATTAGCGATAATTGCCACCACGACAAGCCAACGCGCCGCGCCGGTTTTGTCCAACAACCGCAAATGACCAATATGCACAATCATATGAATGAACAATGTGGAGATGGCGCCAATGGCGGCGATGGCGGTAAAATCGAAAAATACAGCCATGATCAGGGTAATGGCTGAAGAGATCACCAATCCTTCCCTGGAATGGACAATTGGCGCGCCAAACACGCCGGGCAGTTCTCCCAAACGCGCCAATCTATAGGTGACATTCGTCGCAGCATAGAGACTGGCATTGATCGCTGATGACGTGGACAGCAGGGCCGCGATGGCCATGATCGTAAACCCCACGGCCCCAAAGGCAGGGCGCGCAGCTTCCGCCAATGCGTAATCCTGTGCTGCGATAACCTCTTGCGCCGTCAGGTTGCCAAAAACGGCAATCGCGATCGCCACGTAAAGCACCATAACAATTAGGATCGATGTAAAAATGGCGCGCGGCAAGGTGCGTTGCGGATTGGGCATATCTTCAGCCGCATTGGTAATAATCCGGAACCCTTCATAGGCAAAGAAGGTAATGGAGAGCGAAAACAAAACTGTCTGTGGCGCAGGATACTGAGCCGGAGCAAGCTTTGTGGGGTCCATCGTCACCAATCCGGCGATGGCAAAGACGCTAAGGGCGAGCATTTTAATGAACACCACGATATCTTCTGCACGCGCCATACTGCCCGGACCCTGTAAATTTACCAGCATGAAAATTAAAATGATGCTTGCCGTTAGAATTTCCACCCAGATATGTGGCGTGTCTCCAGGTAGCAACTCATAAGAATAGGTGCCGAATGTCCGGGCGATGAGTGCGATAGACACCAATGCCGCTATATACATCAGCACACTGATAGCGCCGGAAAATATTCCCTCGCCATATCCCTGCACCAGATATTCGACAAAGCCTCCGCTTGATGGAAACCGCGCCCCCAACCGCCCGATGGAATAGCCCGATAACAATGCGATCACCCCACCCGCCACAAAAGACAGCCACACAGCGCTTCCCGCGATAGACCCGGCTTGACCGAGTAAAGCAAAGATACCTGCCCCCACCATCGCGCCAATACCCATGGAAACCGCTGACCACAAGGAAACGGACTGTCCTGATTTGCGCATATCTCTATCCTTCAAAACAGTGGCGAAGCCAGGTTTTGGCGATGCGCCATGTGCGCCGACTGAAAATTTATAAATCCTGGATATCAACCACGCCGTGGATGGCTTTTAAAGCGCCTCTGAGCGCCGCCCCAATGGGAAAACGGCCGGGAAGCTCGACTTCCACCTCATCAAAGCAAGGGTCCTGCTCGGGTCGTTTTTGCGCTTCAGGGCCGCCTGCCATCCCACACATTAAGACTAGGTTGATCGGTCCTTGCCGCGTCCGGCCGCCTTCTTCAAAGCGCTGGGGCAGATCGCTTAAAGTCTGTTGAATGACGCCAACGGCTTGCCCGTCATGGATAAAAAGCCGCAATCCCGTGAGGGCGTTGGCGACAACTTCATCGAGGGGCCGGACGGCTTTGGCCACGAGTTTCAACTCATCGCCGTCCCATTCCGCCGCCGCCGTGATCACCACAGCCTCTCCCGGCTCCAGTAAATGACCATGACTCGCCAGAAGATCGGAAAAAACAAGAAACTCAAAACTGCCCGAGGGGTCTGACATCATCAAATATGCAAAAGGACGGTCTGAGCGCTGCGAGCGTCTGTTCTGGCGCCGCACCACGATGCCCGCCAGCGTCGTTATGCTGGATTGACGAATGGAGCTTTTAACCAATTCCCCATAGGTCACGACCTGGCGGCGCCGCAATGCCGTTTGGTAATCATCAAGGGGGTGGCCCGACAAAAAGAAACCAACGGCGTCCATTTCGCGGTTTAGCTTCTCGACGGGCAACCAGTCCTCCAGCAAGGGCAGATTGGGCGCCGTCAGATCAACTGTATCGTCGCCGAAAAGACTTTGCTGATTGCTGATGCGGTCTTGCGCGGCCTGCGTTGCGTGAGAGAGGATGATGTCAATGGCCGCATGGATTTGCGCCCTATTGGGGTCCAGAACGTCAAAGGCGCCGGCCTGCGCGAGGTTTTCCAACGCCCGCTTATTGATGGATTGCGGAGACACGCGCCGGGCAAAGTCAAATATATCCGTGAACGGACCACCCTCTTCGCGCACTTTGACAATATCGATCATAGCCTGCGCGCCGACATTCTTAATGGCGGAGAGCGCATAATATATCTGGCCATCCACGGTTGCAAAATCGGATTGGGAGAGATTGATGTTCGGCGGCAGAATCGCAATCTCATGCAGCCCTGCATCCTGATGAAAAATATGAAGTTTGTCGGTATTGCCTTTGTCGAGGGTCATGGAAGCGGCGTAAAACTCGACCGGATGGTTCGCTTTCAGGTAAGCCGTCTGATAGGCCAGCAAGGCGTACGCTGCGGAATGGCTCTTGTTAAAACCGTATCCTGCGAATTTATCGACCATATCGAAAATATAACCGGCCCGGTCTTTGTCGACGTCGTTTTCCACGGCGCCCTCGACAAATCGAGCGCGCTGGCGCCTCATTTCGTCCTTCTTCTTTTTACCCATGGCGCGGCGCAACACATCAGCTTCGCCGAGAGAATAGCCCGACAGAACTTGGGCGATTTGCATCACCTGTTCCTGGTAAATAATGACGCCATATGTTTCCTCCACGATGGGCTGGAGGCTTTCATGAAGAATTTCAGGCTCTTCTTTTCCGTGTTTGCTGGCGAGGTATTTGGGGATGTTTTCCATCGGCCCCGGCCGGAACAAAGCCACAAGCGCGATCAGGTCTTCAAAGGTGCGTGGTTCCGCCTGACGCAACAGATCGCGCATGCCGCTGCTTTCAAACTGAAAGACGCCAATTGAATCGCCCCGCGCCAGCATGGCGTATGTCTTTTCGTCATCAAAGGGCAATGCGGCCGGGTCGAGCGCGATCCCCCGCGCCGCGAGTAATTGGCGCGCCCGGTCGATAACGGTGAGCGTTTTGAGTCCGAGAAAGTCAAATTTCACCAACCCGGCCTGTTCCACCCAATATAGGTTGAACTGAGTTACCGGCATGTCGGAGCGCGGATCGAGATAGACCGGAACGAGTTCTTCCAGCGGCCGGTCGGAAATAACAACGCCCGCCGCATGGGTCGAGGCGTGGCGATACAAGCCTTCCAGTTGAAGGGCGATG
>JAJFIM010000292.1 GCA_021774995.1 Alphaproteobacteria bacterium
AACGCCAGCCAAGGCGGGGGCATAGGCGGAACCGTCCAGGGCCTTGTCAGCATTCGCGGCATTTCAACTCTTGTGCGTTTCGTGGGCATTGAGACGGGGGTCGGGTTTTACCTCGACGGTGTCTATACCGGGCGGCCTGAAAACTTTAATCAGGAATTGATCGACATTGAGCGGATCGAGGTTTTGCGGGGCCCGCAAGGGGCGCTCTTTGGCAAAAACACCATCGCGGGCGCCATTAACATCATCACAAAAAAGCCCGGCGATGAAGTGGAAGGCCTGGTCGAAATACAATACGGAAACTATGACCTCAAACGCGTGCGCGGGTTTGTTGCCGGGCCCTTGGTTGAAGGCGTGCTCTCGGGCTCCCTCTCGGCGGGCTACATCAACCGCGATGGATATGTCAAACATATATCGGGGGGCCAGGACCTGGAAACGGCTGACATGTCAACCTTTCGCGCCAAATTGCGATTCACCCCAAATGAAGATGTAGATATCACCATTGCGGGAGATGGATTGTTTGATCGCGGCGAGCCTGTGTTTTTTGAAACATCCGACGTCGCCTTTGTCGTTGACCCGTCAGAAACCACGCCGTTCACCACCAATCAGGACCAGCCAAATTTTCTGGACCGCGACATATGGGGCGTCTCAGCGACCGGCGACTTTGGCGTTGGAAACGGAACTTTGACCGCCATTGCCGCTTATCGCAGCACGTCTTTTGACGCAGGCCTCGACGACGACAAGCTGCCCGTCAGATTTTTTGTCGACTTCTTCAGCAGCGATTCGGAGATGTTCTCCGGCGAATTGCGCTATGCCGGATCGGTGAATGAGCGGATCGATTATCTGTTTGGAGCGTATTATTTCAACCAAGACTCGGATAATTTCTCTCCCTTTGCCTTGGGCGACTTTCTGACAGGCGTTCCTGGCGTGGAGCCGCCCATCACACTCACAAGTTCCGTCGATTCGGAAAGCTACGCTTTTTTTGGCAATATTGACTTCTCCGTCACGGATCGTCTGCGGTTGTCCGTCGGGGGGCGTTACACAAAAGAGAAAAAAGACGCGGCGCACAATCAGAACGACATGACCGGCATTTTCGGCAATGTGGCATTTATCGGCTCAAGCAATGACGACGCCTTCTCGCCAACGGTGACATTGTCATTTGACGCAACAGATCAGTCTACGGCTTATTTCCGTTTCGCAAAGGGCTTTAAGAGCGCCGGGTTCAACACCGATTTTGTGGTCGCCGGCGATCAACTGACCGTGTCGCCTGAGTTCGCCACGACATATGAAATTGGCGTAAAGTCAGAGCTTCTGAACAATCGCCTGCGGGCCAATATCGCCGGTTTTTACACCAATTATGAGGACTTGCAGCTCGCGCAAATTGTTGGCGCCGGGGTGTCTTTGCGCAATGCGGCGCAAGCTGAAATCTACGGCGTTGAAGGCGAGTTTACGGCCGTTCTCAATTCCTATATCGATCTCAACGCCAGCTTTGGTTATCTCCACGCCACATATGACGATTTCCCCGGATGCCCCGCGCCGGGCGCCGCGGCGCCCGAACCCGTGACGGCCAATTGCGCGGGAAATTATCTCAATCTGGCGCCAAAATGGAATACGTCTTTAGGCGGGCAGTTTACGTATCCCGCAGGAGATTTTGGCGATTTCGTCGCCAGGGCTGACTTTAACTATCGCAGCAAGGTCTTTTTTGAACCGCAAAACACCGTGCGTCTTAGCGGTGAATCGCGCACCCTTTTGAATTTGCGCGCGGGGCTCGTGACCGAGCATTGGGAAATATTTGGATGGGCAAATAACGTGACGGATGAAACTTATGTCAATTTCGCCGATGACAGAAGCGCCATAGCCATTAATTTAACGCAAGCTTACGGCGCCCCGCGCACATATGGCGTGACCTTGCGGCTCAAATACTGATCTTTTCAGTGGCGGGGCCGTGTTCTAATATAGTCGCCGACGCATTGCCCCGCCTCTCAAGCTAAAAGTGCGCTTCCATGGTCAATTGGTTTCCACACGACAAAACATCGTCATTGCGCAAACTGGAGCGCTCGGGCCGCGCTTTGCGCCAAGGCGGCCAAGTTGAACGGGTGGACGTCGAGGGCGCGCCCTTAAGCGTCTGGCGGTCAGGGGCGGCGGAAAACACCATCGTCTTTATTCATGGAAATTCAGCCTGCAAGGAAGTGTTTTATGAACAATTCAGTGCATTGAGTAAAACAGACATTTCTTTTCTGGCCGTCGACCTTCCCGGCCATGGGTGCTCTGTGAATGCGGTTGACCCTGAAAGCACCTATTGCGTGAGCGGTTATGCCCGCACCCTCAAAAAACTCCTCGACCAAATGCGCATCCACCGCCCGATCCTTGCCGGTTGGTCGCTTGGCGGACATATCGCCATTGAAATGGCGGGGCGCGGATTTGACATCGCCGGTCTCGCCCTTTGCGGCGCGCCGCCGTCCGGACCCGGCCTCACGGAAATGCTCGAAGCCTTCACCTCCAGCCCCGCGATGGAAATCACCACAAAGCAAGACGCCGGCCGGGAGGAAATGAACGCCTATACGCAATCGCTCTATGCCTGCATGCCGGAGATTCCCCAGCATTTTTTTAACGCCGCCTGGCGCACAGATGGCCGGGCGCGCCGCATCATGGGCGAACATTGGGTGGGCGGCATGGAGGGGTGCCACCAGAAAACGGTGGTTGCCGGTTGGCGCAATCCCATTTGCGTCATGCACGGCACAGGCGAGATGTTTTTTTCCGAAGAATACCTTAAGGCTCTGGAATGGAGGAATCTTTGGCGCACCAAAATTCATTCCATCGCCGGGGCGGGTCACGCCCCCTTCATCGAGGCGCCCGGCGCCTATAACGCAATCCTGATAGATTTTGCACAAGATATTTTCGATGCCGCCCGCGACAAATAACGGACATATTGCCATTAAGCCTGAACTGCGCGCCTTGGATCAAGAGATGCGCGGGTGGCGCCGGGATTTCCATGCGCATCCTGAACTGGCCTTTGAGGAAGTGCGCACCTCAAACATTATAGCACGCGAGTTGGCGGCCATCGGTCTCGATGTCCATGAGCACATCGCAAAAACCGGCATAGCGGCTGTGTTGAAACGCGGGGACGGCCCCATGATTGCTCTGCGCGCGGACATGGACGCCTTGGCCATCATGGAAGAAAATGCGTTTGCCCACAAATCCACGCACCCTGGCATTATGCACGCCTGCGGCCATGACGGGCATGCGGCGATGTTGCTGGGCGCAGCAAAATACCTGACCCGTCACGGACGTTTTTCCGGCACTGTGGTTTTTATTTTTCAGCCTGCGGAGGAAAATGAGGGCGGCGCTCAGGCCATGATCGAAGAGGGGCTGCTTGAGAGGTTTCCTTTTGAGGCAATTTATGGCCTGCATAATTTTCCAGGCCTGGAGGCGGGCGTCTTCGCCATAAACGCCGGTCCTTTCATGGCTTCCTTCGACACGTTCGAGATCACGGTCACCGGCACTGGCGGCCACGGCGCCATGCCGCATCTGGCGCATGATCCAATTGGCTGCGCCAGCGCGCTTGTGACCGCGATTCAATCAGTGGACATGGCAAATTTCGGCGCAGCCCAAAACGCCGTCATCGCCATCACGCAAATCAAGAGCGGCGACACATGGAACGCCATCCCGGCCCAAGCCGTTATTCGCGGCGGCGCACGTACTTTTTCTCTTGAAACTCAAAACCTCATAGAAAAAACACTGGCCGAATTATGCGCGCAACACAGTCATAAATTTACGGTGCAGGTCGCGTGTGACTACCGCCGCCGTTACCCCGTTCTAGTCAACTCTCGGAAAGAAACCGCTCTGGCAACCCGCGCCGCCGAGAAGCTTTTAGGCCATGCGGGCGTCAAAACAGACACAGACCCGATCATGGGATCTGAAGATTTCGCGTTCTTCTTGGAAAAAAAGCCCGGCGCCTTTATTTTAATGGGAAATGGTCCGGGGGAAGGCGGCTGTCTTCTTCATAATCCATCATATGATTTCAATGATGAGATCTTATGCGCCGGCGCAGCCTATTGGGCGTGTGTTGTCGAAACGGCGCTGAGCGGCGCACCTTAACACGCACCCGATCGCGCATCAAAAAACGCGGGCCCTCAGCAATAATACTAGCGGTAGCCGCGCCCGAAAAGACTAGAGCCCGCGGCGATAAGCAGCGCTAAAATAATGCGCACCACAATAACAAATCCCATAAAGACCAATTGTTGATCGGCAATCAGGAATTTTACCCATACATTATATTTTGACGCCAGACCTGTGCTGGTCAGTTGATCTCTGAGCCAACTTGCACCGTCAAGAAACGTTTCCATGGTTTCGGGCAACATGACGGCGACAACCGCCAAGGCAATTGCGCCCAAAATTAATGAAAAGAAAATACTGGCTGTCGCCGCGATCACTCTACCCACGAAAAATCCCCTTATTCAAAACTCAACACATCATCATGATGCTATCCCATCAGGGCGAAATTGTCACGCGAGGCGCATTTACCCGGAAAACGCGCATAATTGACAATCTTGAGACGCTGCCGCATATAACCATACTGAAAATCACGCAATTATCATAACGTTCATGAAAACAATCAAAAAACTGTTCCGTAAAGGCCTCATTGCGAGCGGGGCGCCAATCTACTCCGCGAATATACGCTGGCCTCATGATGAGGGTTTCAATGACGCGCGGACGCGCGCCAAAACGAAGGGCGTGTCCGGCATTCCGGATGATCGCTGTTTTACTCTTTACAAGACTGCAAGCGCTGTCTCCAACCTTGAAGGGGACCTTGCTGAATGCGGATGCAGACACGGAAAATCAACGCGGTTTATTCTGGCCGGAGCGGGCATTGAATCAGACAAGACCATCCATATTTTTGATTCTTTTGAAGGCTTGTCGGCGCCGACGGAAAATGATCGGCTCCCCTCCGGCTACACCACCTGGAAATCAGGCGCGCTTGCATCAAGCGAGGATGCGCTGATTAACAATCTTCAAATGTACGAGCATATGGCGCGTATTTACAAAGGATGGATTCCAGAACGTTTTGGGGAAGTGGCGCCAAGAAAATTTTCAATGGTCCATATTGACGTAGACCTTTATGAGCCCACCTTGCAAAGTCTCGAATTTTTTTATGAACGAATGACGCCGCGCGGGGTCATGATTAGCGATGACTACGGTTCATTGGGTTGTCCAGGCGCCAAAAAGGCGTTTGACAATTTTTTTGCGGATAAGCCAGAAGCGCTGCTTGAATTACCGTCAGGGCAAGTAATCATTGTGAAGGCGTGAAGAGTTTTCCGCCCCAAAACTATTCCGCCCTTCGCTCAAACAACGCTAACCAACTGCCGCCTTCCATGGGATAGGGTGGATCGCCTTGCGGGTATCCGCAACTCTCCCGTTTGAGGATAAATCCATTATTCTCAAGCAGTTCAACAGGGTCTGATTTTTTCCGCCAGCCGGTTGAAACTTCGCGAAAGGGCAGCCGCACAATCAGCGTCTCTCCGCATTTTTCAGCTATTTTTAGCAAAACCAATCCGGATTTTCTTTTGGTTTTCTGCAATGACGCCATGGCGAACACCACGTCGTAAGAGGGCAGCATTCCTTCTTGATTGAGCGCCTTGTCGGGAAACCTCAAATCTCCCGCGTAAAACCGCGTTTTATCCGCGACGCCTATATGTCCGGCCAGCGATTGAGCCACCTCAACGGCGCGCTCTCGAATTTCAACTCCGTGCGTAATGCGCGCGCCTTTCTTCAGAAAATGAAGCGCCATCAATCCTTCCGCGCACCCCACATCAAGCAGTGTCTTGCTTTGAACATCAATATCATCAAGGCCCAGCAATTGCCGCTTGAGCGGAATCTGACCGCCATTGCCGCCAATGATGAACCAAGGCCTGTATGGTTGACCCATAGTCTTATCTTTCTCTCAATTGCGCAAAGAAGGAAATAACTTCTTAAGGAGATCTGAATTTTCCGCCGCAGAAAATAGATAATGCGAAATGGGGGTTAGCAGTTTTTTGTCTTATTCTCAAACAAAAAAGTATAGCGCTTTTTCATGCGCGCCTGCGTCATCACAAATCCATTCTCGCTCAAAATGCGATTCACTTCTATGAGCGTATGTTTTTGCGACATTCCGCGTTCATACCCGCAATCAACTGCAATATAATCAATGGCGCTCAACATTTTCAGCGAGCCCAACAACACCTCAGGCTCAGCGCCTTCCGCTTCTACTTTCAATAATTTGATGTGATAAATTTCCCGTTCCTGACAAAAATCATCCAGTGTAATGGCTGGAACTTCATAGAATTTGTCGTATTTTTCTATTTCAAATACAGTGCTGTCAGCCGTATCCGTTTTCTCATAAAATTTAAGGTTTGTTTTTTCTTTCCACAAACATACGCGCATCACTTTTGTCTGTCCGTCAAAAGCATTCAAATCACATGCATCGGCGGCAATATTATCAGGCTCGAATGCGTAATATGACAGCTCACGATCGCGCGCCCAAAATGAGAGTTCGCCAATATTCGCGCCGCATTCAATAAAACAATCCCCGGGCGATGTTTTGATCTCATCAAAATAGTAATGCCCGGCAAGGCGTTTAATCAAATTGGCAATGCCGCGCCTGTAACGCCGCCCGCGTCTGGGATGCGCAATATAAATCTTTAACGCGCCATCTTCGACATAATACAGCCCGCGCTTATCATCAAAATATAATCTTTGCGGGCGTCTTAGAATTATACTGATGATATTCTGAACTAAACAATGTGACCATACAGAAGCGGAATGAGTAAATTTAGTCATTGCGCCTCGCTGCCTTTATGATCACCGCCATGAATAGCGTTATTTGCTTCCAGCAGGTTAGCCAAGATAAAGAGTAACATCATATGGGCGAATGCTCACCGAGTTGAAATCCCGCTTCATCTGCTTCCCGCTCAAGGCGATGCCAAACCTCGCCTTCGGCATGGAGAAAGTAGCGCAATTGCTTTGGAAAGGGCCGCCAGGGCTGTGTGTGCAAAGTGGTGTAATGCAGGCACTTGGTTTGCGCCACCGGATATTCGCAATCGCGGGTGTTCCAAACCCCGAGAAGGGGTTTCCACAATTGCTCCTTATGAAGGATGTCCAGAAAATATTTATGCTTTTTATCGGAATGTACGTCTTCGATGCGCCAATGACGGCTCATGATATCGCAATCAATCAGCATGACCGCGTTCTCCCAATCATAGACCGAGAGCACTCCAGCGCCATCCATATCAAGGTCAAAAAGCTCCGCCGGGTCGGCTAAATAAATCTGATCAACGTCATTATAGATCGCGCGGCCCGTTCCCCCGGCAAGCGCCGGGATGGCGTAGCGATAATTTGTAAATCCTGTTTTCCATTTTGTCCGGTCAAATCCTTTCAGATCGTCCATCAAATATATTTCGTAAATCCGGGAGGGATCGCGCACTTTTTTGATGGACCAGATAAAGGCGCGCGTCGCGCGATATTGCGCAGCCTCCGTTCCAAGAAATATGCGCACCGGGGGTTTAGGGCTGGGTTGAACTCCCGGCGCCACATCAAAACGAACGATCTCAGGGCCATCGCGCGCGCCCGGCGGACGCGGGCGATGCCGATACAGCCAATAGGCGGGTTTGCGGTGATACCAAAAAGTTTTAAACCGCTTATCTTTTTTAATTCTTCTCACCAAAATGAATCGCGCGCCTTCTTGCAAGGAGTTTCTTCCACAAGCTTTTGTGAAGAGTATAAATAAAGAGCCGCCCTCTTCAAGTCAGTTTATGTGTGGATGAGCTTATCGTATTTCCGCTTCGTTCTGCAAAAAACGTTCCCACTCTTGTGACAAAACGTCGCCAATAATGATAATTTCACCGTCAAATTCTTCAAGGCAGTGCAGAATGAAGTCCAGTTCTTTATCATATGTATGCGCGGGGGCATAGGCGTTCGCGGTTGTGTTGTCGCCGGGATATGTGCCGCCGGGATGCTGAAACATGTCAATCCCGGCAATTATCAGGCGCTCAGGCTTTAACTGCACGGCGGCATTGAGCATGATTGCGCCGCTTGTGGGGCGGTGTCCCCTCCAATCCATCTCATGCGTCGATCCTTTGATTTTATCAATAACGAAATAACTGAGCTTGTTCCCAAAAAGGGCGCGCGGGCCCCGCGTCATAAGCAACACCTTTTCCGTATTTGTATCCAACACGCCCAGGATCGCCCCTTTGATCTTGCGCATGCTGGCTTTAACGCCGGTAAAGACCACATCAGGCTGCGTCAAAAAACCGCGCGCCGCCCATGCGTGATTAGCTCGAAATAATGCATCAAAAGAAAGGCGCGTAAGCCGGGAATCTTCGCTGGACGGGCCATTTCCGAGACAAAGAATAGTTTTTGGGTGGCCAAGCTTTTTCGACAGCGCGTCCAGATCGTTAATACGCTCAATGCGTCCTCTTAACCGCCGCGCCCAAATTTCCGTTTCGAGCAGCAAAAATAATTTTTGCCCGATCCACCGGCCCAGTTTTTGATCCCGGCGCGCGCTCCATTTGCGATCCCGGCCAATCAGTGGTTTCAGTAAAGCAACCACCTCATCCCT
>JAJFIM010000293.1 GCA_021774995.1 Alphaproteobacteria bacterium
CTGCAAAATGCGCTGTTTGACGCCGTCGTCACAAAAGGCCGCGACCATGGCGTTCCTGCTGATGGCGAGCATGTCTTCTGGGCCCAGATCGTGGAGAGCGGCCACGGAGGCGTATTCCGCCCCGATATCCGTTTTAAAAAAAGGAGGATCATCCGTGCTGATGGTGACGTTCAGACCTGCGCGCAGATAGGCCCCAATGGGATGGTCTTCCAGGCGCGCCACTACATTCATGCAGACATTGGAACTCGGACACAATTCCAATGCCAGGCCGCGGTCGGCCAGCTCACGCACCAGTTCCGGGTCTTCGCAGGCCCGAACGCCATGACCGATGCGCGCCACATCCAAATCTTCCATTACGCCGCGAATGCTTGCCGGACCCATTAATTCTCCGCCGTGCGCCGTCAAATGCAGACCTGCGTCTTTGGCTATTTGAAACGCGCGGGCGAAATCACGCGGCGCGCCATATGTTTCATCTCCCGCCATGCCAAACCCCACCACCGCAGGGTGAGGGTGAGACGCGGCCAGCCGGGCCACCTGCTCAGCCTGTTCAACTCCATAATGTCGCACGCAGGTCAAAATCAGCCGGCCAACAACGCCGCACTCACGCTCAACTTGCGTCAGCGCCGAGCTAACTGCATCCAGAAATGCGGCATAGGAAATCCCATGCTGCGCGGCGTGAACGGGCGATATAAACATCTCGCCATATCTTAACCCGTGCGCCGCCGCATCGCGGTAATAGGCGAACGTGATGTCAAAATAGTCTTCAGGCGTCTGAACCGCCGCACTCATCGCGTCATAAGCTTTGATAAACGCGGCAAAAGAATCCCAACTATAGTTCCCGTCTGCGCCAATCACTGACGATACGTCAACGCCATTGCGCGCGGCCAGTTTTTGCGCAAGAATCGGCGACACCGTCCCTTCGATATGGCAATGAAGCTCAATCAACGGCATCAAATTCTGCGGGGCAGTGAACTTTTTTAGCATTTTCGCGAACTCATAATGTTTGACGCCTCAAGCATTGACATAATGAAGATCTGACGGCAAGTCATGAGTTCACTAATGGATTTTTTGAAATAGGTATGCCTCATGCCGCTCGCCCTGCACCCACAAAATACGCAGTTTCAATGGAATGACAGGCCGGAGGCCGATCTCCGGCTTTTAACGGTTAAGCAAATCGAGGCGTTCAACGCCGATGGATTCTGTCTGCTTGAAAATGCGATTCCGGCTGACGCCCTCTCAACTCTGATGCGGGAGGCGGATTGCGCGGAAAGCGTCATGACGTCCTCCACGATCACCCTTGAAGACCAACAAACATATGTCTACGACGCGGCGGAAATGTCATTCGCCGTCAATCTGGTCAAAAAATCTAAAATTATGCGCGACTTTTTTTGCAGCCCTTTGTTTCAACAAATCACGCATGATCTTCTGGGGGATAATATTCGTCTTTACTGGGATCAAGCCGTGTACAAGAAACCAAAATCCGGCGGGCTTTTTCCCTGGCATCAGGACAATGGCTACACTTTCACAAGGCCGCAAATTTACGTGACGTGCTGGATTCCCCTTAACGACGCGACCGTGAAAAATGGATGCCCCTGGGTCATTCCAAAACTTCACCGCCGGGGAACGCTGCTGCATGAAAATTCCGAAAGAGGTCTGGAAATAAAGGGCGTCAACTCATGCGAGGAAATCAAGGACGCGCATGCCTGTCCAGCAAAAGCGGGGGACATCGTGATTTTTTCATCTCTCACCCCCCACAAGACAGGGCCCAACATATCAGATGGGATACGCAAAGCGCTGATCGTTCAATTCATTGAGGACGGAACCAGCCTCATCGCGCGGGACGGGACGGCGCGCCTGCAAGACGATCCGCTTCTCAACATGACGATCCTGCAAAACGGCGGCCCGCCTGTTTCCTGAAATCCGCTCACGCCCGCGCGTAAGCCAAATCGCCGGCCAGATAGGCGCGGCGCACTGCGCGATCATCACCCAATATGCTCAATACGAAAAGACGCTCTTCTATTGTCCGGCATGATTTTAAACGGCGCGCCAGCAGCGGGCTGGCTTCAAGATCCAGAACGATAAAATCAGCCTCCTTGCCGGGTTCAAAATTGCCGATTTTATCGGCCAGCCCAAGAAGTTCAGCACCCCCCAAAGTGGCCAGATAAAACGATGTGAACGCATCCAAATAATCGCCCTGCAATTGGCAGACTTTATAAGCTTCATTCATGGTCTGAAAAAGGGAAAAACTAGTGCCGCCGCCGATATCCGTCCCAAGCCCGATTTTTATCCCGTGTTTTTTCACGCGGGCGAAATCAAACAGGCCGCTCCCTAGAAAAAGATTGCTGGTTGGGCAAAACGCCACTCCGGCTTTGGCTTGGGATAGGCGCTTCATCTCGTCCGCGCTTAAATGAACGCCATGGGCGAACACGGATCTGTTCGCCAGCAACCCGCACCCATCATAGACGTCCAGATAATCACGGAATTGCGGAAAAAGTTCTTTTACCAAAGAAATTTCGCGTTCATTCTCGGAAAGATGCGTATGAAGAAGGATATCGTCAAATTCATTCAGCAAATCTCCCGCCAAGCGCAATTGCTTCTCAGAACAGGTAAAAGCGAAACGCGGCGTCACCGCATAGCGCAAACGTCCTTTTCCATGCCATTTTTGAATCAGCGCTTTGCTGTCGCCATAACCAGTCTCGGGCGTATCGCATAAATGCGCAGGCGCATTGCGGTCCATCAACACTTTTCCGGCGATGATGCGCATATTGCGCGCCAGCGCTTCCCCAAAGAGCGCGTCCACAGAAGCTTTGTGCACGGACCCAAAGACGAGGGCCGACGTCGTGCCGTTGCGTAATAACTCATCCAGGAAAAACCGGGCGCTGGCCTGGCCATGGGCGGGATCTTCAAACGCGGCCTCCGCCGGAAACGTATATTCATTGAGCCAGTCCATAAGCTGATCACCAGGCGACGCGATCACATCCATTTGAGGAAAATGAATATGAGAATCCACGAAACCGGGAATAATCAGCGCATTGGCAAAAGAAGCAATCTGCACATCAGCAGGCAGGCCGGGCTCAAGTTCCGCGCGCGCGCCGAGCTTTTTCACAACGCCGTCCTCGACAATCAACAGCCCGTCTTCATAATAGCCGCGGCTGACGTCGGCCCCCATGTCGGCCGGATCGCCCAATAAATGAAAAACAGCGGCGTTATAAGCTTTCAAACTCATGGCGTTTGCCCCGCGGGCGGCAACGCGCCGTCATCGATCTCAACGCATTGATCAGGGGCGAGTTCAATTTCCTCAAGGTTTTCTCCCGGACCCTTGCGGTCAATCACCAGGAAATCGCTTGTCTCTCCCAGCGCCAGCGAGAAATGATGCCACACGCCCGGCCTATAGTTTACGCCTTGATCCGGCCCCGCCAGGAACGCCTTGATATCGGAAGGAGACGGCGCGTTCGCGGCCACGACCACCAAATAGGGCCGCGCACTCAAGGGGTAAAAGGCTTGGCTTGAAAGGGGGTGGCGCTCCATCAAACGGATAATGAGGGGGCGTTTCATCGGGGCGGTGCGAAAGAGGCTGATTTGAGGCCGCCCTTGCTCCGCCGCGACATCAATTTCAGCCAGGTCAGTGAACCGCGTGGCAAAGCCATGGTTGATGGCCGTCCGTTGCGCCGCACCCGACGCATGGATGACATCGCCGTAAGGCGCGAAACGCGCTGCGTTAAGAGGTTGCGGAATGATGCATTTCATGGCGCCGCGCTTTCTTCCCCGTCAATGACGCCGCGCGCCCAGCGGCCAAGAGTGAGGCGCTCTTGGTCCGTCATGCCTGTTTCATTTCCCAGAGGCATGGTGTCGGTGATGACCGCGCGTTCATATATTTTTTGCGCATATTGCTTTATTTGCTCAGGCGAATCCAACAACATCGCGGTGGGAGCAATTGAAAAATCTGGGTGGGACGGGCGCGCGGAGTGGCACATTGCGCAATGACGGTCGATGATCAACGCAGCTTGCGTCACCGAACCCGGGGCGCCGGCATTCAGTGCTTCAATTTCGCGGTGCTGCGCGCTGGCCGCGAAATAAGCCACGAACAAAAATCCCGCAATTGCCGCGAACGCCAATTCATAGCGCACAACGCCCACATGCCTGAGATTGAAAAAATAACGCACGACCCAGCCAACAGCGCCCAGTCCGGCCAGGAGAATCCAGTTAACCGAACTACCGACAATCATCGGGTAATGATTGCTGATCATTATGAAGAGCACGGGCAGTGTCATGTAATTATTATGTAATGAGCGCTGCTTGGCTTGCGCCCCCAAAGCCGGATCGGGCGCGTCGCCCTTGACTAAAGCGGCGACGACTTTTTTTTGATTGGGAATGATCACAAAGAAAACATTGGCCGCCATGACGGTGCCGATCATGGCGCCAATATGAATAAAAGCCCCGCGATCACTAAAAATATTGCCCAGCAGATACGCGCCGCCCGTAAGAACGGCAAACCAGATAAGGCCAATAGTCGTATTGCTTTTGAGTATCGGCAGCCGGCACAATCCGTCATAGATCCCCCACCCCGCGCCTAAAACTCCCAGCCCGATTAAAATGGCTTGCACTTGCGAAAGGTCCGCCTTGGTCCGATCAATCAAAAACAAGTCCGCACCGTAATAATAGATCAGGCTTAAAAGCAAAAAACCGCTTATCCATGTAAAATAAGCCTCCCATTTAAACCAATGAAGGTCACCCGGCATATGGGGAGGGGCCGTCATATATTTCTGATTATGATAAAAACCGCCGCCATGGACCGCCCACAGATCACCGGCAATACCGTCTTGCGCGTTTGCAGGCGGGCGCAGGTGATTGTCCAACCAAATAAAATAAAAGGACGATCCAATCCACGCGATGCCCGTGATGAGATGCAGCCATCTAAAGGCGAGGTTCAACCAGATCGCAATATCAAATTCCATTTGAATGCACGCGCCTTTTTAAGAAATTCACGAATTGGCCCCGCTCAACGCCAACAACTCCGCCACGGCGGCAATGGCAATCAGTTCCGGCGACTTGCCGCCGGACCCCGCGCCGCCAATGGGACAGGTGAGGCGCTTCAAGACCGGCGCTTCCACACCCCGTTCTTTGAGGCGGCTTTCAAAACGCGCCCGTTTGGTTTTCGAGCCAATCAACCCGCAGTAAAAAAAATCGCCGCGAGACAAAATTGCCGCCGTGATCTCATAATCAAGATCATGGGCGTGGGTGAACACAAAAAACGCCGAGGAGGGCGGCGCCGTTTTTACAAAATCCACCGGGGCGGGCGCGGCAATTGTTTCAATATTGCCGGGTGTTTTGCGCGGAAACATATCCGGGCGGCTATCGACCCATGTCACGGGACACTCTAAGCCCCCAAGGATACGGCTCATGGCCCGCCCGACATGGCCCGCGCCAAAGAGGGTGATATGCAGCGCGGCCGGTTGATGCGTTTCAATAATCTGCGCGCCTTCCGGCCACGCCCCGCCCCGGCCCTCAAGGGGACCGCCATCGGGACCGCGCGCCGTCACTGTATGTCTGGCTTCAAATACGGAGGCGCCGCCCAATTCCCCAGGCGGACAAATCTGTTTACGCAGACGTTTGCCTTCGATCATAGAGACAATGGCAACGT
>JAJFIM010000294.1 GCA_021774995.1 Alphaproteobacteria bacterium
TGAAGTTACAAGAGAGGGCGAAGTTGTGTGGAAATATTCAAATCCGCATCGCGCCAAAGTTCTTAGAGATGGTAAAGAGCTTGTCGCGATACTTAACGCCGCACAGCGCATTGCACCGCAGGATATCAATTTTCAATTTAATGGCGGCGTGTCCGATGAAATGCAATAGCCAATCATCAGCCGCCATATAGCACGCCTGGCAGCCATGTCGCCAATTTGGGAAAGGCGGCGAGTATGCCGAGCGCCGCCACCTGAATCAAAACGAACGGTATGGCGCCGCGGTATATTTGGTTTGTTTTGACTTCAGCAGGCGCCACGCCGCGCAGGTAAAACAATGCAAAGCCAAAAGGCGGGGTGAGGAAAGACGTTTGAAGGTTAATTGCCATCATGATGCCGAGCCATACTGGATCAATCCCCATTATCAGGAGAACCGGCGCAACGATTGGGACGACCACAAATGTAATCTCAATGAAATCAAGAAAGAACCCTAGAAGGAACATAATCGCCATGACAATGAACATGGCGCCGAACTGGCCGCCCGGCATGTCAGTTAAAAAGTTTTTGACGGTTTCGTCACCGCCAAATCCTCGAAAAACCAAACTGAAAAGAGCGGCGCCGATCAATATCACAAAAACCATGGAAGTGATCTGCGTCGTTTGAGTGACCACTTGTTTTAAAACGCCAGAGACTAAGGTGCGTTTGATGCTGACTAAAACGCCCCATGCGACAATAGCAAGTAAAATATAAGCCAGCGCAATTGCGCCTTGATCCGCTCCTGAAATATCATCGCGCATGATGCGTAAATCCACAGTGGCGGTTAGCGCCGCCAAAGCGATCAACGACACGGCGGCGCCTTGAATGGGTAAAGCACTCCCGCTCCGATTTTTATAGCCCGCCAACAACAACGCGCCCACGGCGCCAATGGCGGCCGCTTCGGTTGGCGTGGCAATGCCGCCGAGAATAGACCCTAGAACGGCGAGTATCAGAATGAGAGGTGGCATGAGCGCCGAAAGGATTTCCCTGAATTGGTTCTCTGCCCCATTTTGCGCCATGTCAGCAGGAATGGCGGGAGAGGAGGCGGGGCGCGCAATCGCCATGAAAATTTGATACGCCATATAAAAAGCAACCAGCATGAGGCCCGGAAGAAGCGCCCCGGCGAACAGATCGCCAACGGAGACGGCGTCCGGCGCAAAAATTCCTTGCTCCAATTGCGCCGTTTGATAGGCGCTTGATATGACGTCGCCCAGCAGCACCAGTACGATTGAAGGGGGGATGATTTGGCCGAGCGTCCCGGCGGCGGCAATGGAGCCGCAGGCCAAAGCTGGGTCATATCCGCGTTTCAGCATGGTGGGCAGCGATAACAATCCCATCGTGACCACAGTCGCGCCTACGATGCCGGTAGAGGCGGCAAGCAGCGCGCCGACAATGGTAACGGACAGGCCCAATCCGCCGCGCATGGTTCCGAACAGGCGCCCCATGGACGTGAGCAGTTCTTCCGCGACCTTGGAGCGTTCCAACATAACGCCCATGAAAATGAATAAGGGAACCGCAATCAACACGGTATTAGTCATATTGCCGAAAATACGCTGGGGAAGCGCCGCGACGAAGGCAAAGTCAAAAATTCCGAGTAACGACCCCAGACCCGCAAATAGCAACGCCACGCCGGCCAGGGTGAAGGCCACAGGAAAGCCGCTGAGTAGAAAGAGGCACGCCACGGCGAACATCAAAACATCAGCGTATTCTATAAGCGCCATGGCGTCTCATTCTTCGTTGTGGACGAGAGCATTCTAAAAAATTTGCGCCGACTCTTCGGCTTCAATTTTATGTTGATCGCGGCCGGTCAGAAACAAAGCGGTGCGCGCTGCCAGAGAGAGCCCCTGCAAGAGCACGAGTGACGCAAAAATAAGAATAACGGATTTCAGCAGATAAACCCCTTGGATGCCGCTTGTCTCTAATGATCCTTCCCGCACCATCCAGGACAGACGCACATAGGGGAGGGCCAGAAAGAAGATGAGAATCATTACGGGAAATATGAATATATATGATCCGATAAAATCGATGAGCGCCTTTTTTTGAGGCGGCGCGTCGCGGTAGAAAATGTCGACCCGGACATGACCTCCGTGAAGCAGCGTATAACCCGCAGCCAACATGAACAAAAGGCCGTGCATATAGGTTACGGATTCCTGCATCCATATGAAATTGACGCCGAAAACATAGCGTTGCAGAACAACGACCGCCTGAACAAGAACCATAAATAGCGCAAGCCAGGCTGCGGCATTGCCAACCCAATCATTCAGGCGATCAACGAAGTTCGCAAGGGCGCCGATGAATTGGCCAAACCGCTCCAAGCGCCGCCGCATCAACATGCGCCCTAGAATGTAGATGAGCGGTAGGAGAAGAATGAAAAGGGCGAGGACTGCTAAACCGTCAAGGATAAGAGGCATGCGCGTTATGGCCAAAATTCAGAGGCGTCCCGGCGGGCGTTCAGGAAGCCTTCTTCAGATAATTTTGACCATTGCGCGCTGTCGCGGCGCGCGACAATATAGCTGTCGTAGACTTTTTGGGTAAAGGCGTCGCTCGCCCCGGCTTCCCGCACCACGATTTCCGACAGGCGGCCGAGTTCTTTCATGATTTCAGCGCTGAACTGGCGTAGTTGAACGCCGTGATCGTTAACCAATACGCGCAAGGATTTCGTATTAAAACGGTTGAATTCGGCTAGATTACGGCTGTTTTCGGCAGCGCAGGCATCTTGGATGATGCGTTGGTGAGATTTCGGCAATTCATTCCAAACATCGAGATTTATGCCTAAGCAGAGCGCCGCGCCGGGTTCGTGAAAGCCCGGCCAATAATAATATTTCGCAACCTGATAAAATCCCATTGCCAAATCGTTCCACGGCCCCACCCATTCAGTCGCATCGATATTTCCAGATTGAAGGCTGGTGAATATATCTCCGCCTGATAACGCGATTGCCGCGGCGCCCAATCGGCGCACGACTTCGCCGCCGAGGCCAGGAATGCGGATTTTCAACCCTTTAAAATCTTCAAGTGTCTTGATTTCCTTGCGAAACCAACCGCCCATCTGAACCCCGGAATTGCCGGCCATCCAGGGCTTGATGTTGAAACGGGCCGACAGTTCATCCCATAGCTCTTGTCCGCCCCCGTGATACATCCAAGACATTTGCTCATTGGCCGTGAGGCCAAAGGGAATGCTGGTGAAAAAGTTGAAGGCTTGGCTCTTGCCTTGCCAGTAATAATCGGCGCTGTGATACATATCGGCGGCGCCTGTCGATACGGCGTCAAAAGCTTCAAACGCGCCGACCAACTCCCCGGCGGCATATACCTTGATGTTCAACGCGCCGTCGGTGGCCTCCGTCACATGTTCGGCGATGCGCTCGGGCGCCGTTCCCAAGCCCGGCAAGTTTTTTGGCCAGGATGTCAGTAATTTCAGTTTACGCTTTTTTTTCAGGATGGCGGGACCGGTTTGTGAGGTCGCATCGCGTGAATCGCAAGCGCTGAGCGCCGCGAGGCCGCTCCCCAATGCAGCGTTTTTAACGAATTTTCGTCGGTCCATATTCCTTATTGCCCCAAATCTGGAAAATATCCGCTGATGAGTGCCGTGAGAGGGCATGTGAAAGGCTTATTTGTCAAGGGGTTCCCACCCTTGCGCGCCCAAGGCTTCAATGGGCTTGAAGCGTGTTTTGTAATCCATTTTGCCGCACCCGGCGACCCAATAGCCTAGATAGACGTATGATAGGTCTTCTTGCCGGCTTCGCTGGACATGATCCAAAACCATATAAGTCCCGAGACTTCGATCAGATAGCGCTGAGTCAAAGAAGCTGTAGACCATGGATAGGCCATCTCCGAGCCGATCGGTTAAAGCCACGGCGACCAGCTTTTTTTCCTCAAAAGCGAGAGGCGACGCTCCTCTCGCCTCAGGCGGCGTTTGACGGTATTCAATCAGAAAAGTGTTGACGGATGAATCTTCAACCATGGTCGCGTAATCAAGCACCGTCATATCCGACATGCCGCCTCCCGTGTGCCGTTCGTCGAGATAGCTCCGCAGAATGCTGAACTGTTCTTCAGAAATAAGTGAGGGAATCACGCGGGCTTCGATATCGAGATTTTGTTTGGCAATTCGGCGGAATGATCGAGATTGACGGAATTCATCGACCACGACGCGCACGGAAATGCAAGCGTCGCACGATTCACAGGCTGGCTTGTAGGCAATGTTCTGGCTGCGCCGAAATCCCGCATGGGTAAGCGCATCGTTCAGGGGAATTGCCAGGGCGCCTTGAAGCTGCGTGAAGACTTTGCGCTCCAGGCGGTCCTTCAGATAAGGGCAGGGCGCGGGCACCGTCAAATAAAACTGTGGGAATTGTGTACCCAGTTGCTCAGTCACGCACTTTTGTCCTTGTCTTCTCGTTTTCCCATTGGCTGCATATTGATTTTAACATCTCTCAATTTCACCAAGAAAGTCCACAATACCATGGCGCAAAGAAAGTATATGTGATCCATAAAATACCGATCAAAGGTAGGCCGAATTTAAGGAAATCGGCAAATAAATAATGTCCCGGCCCCATCACCAGCAAATTGGTCTGATAGGCGATCGGGGTGGCGAACGAGCAGTTCGCGGCAAAAATCACCGTATAGACGAATATACTTGGATCAACACCCAGTTTTGCCGCGGCGCTCACGGCTATGGGCGTCATCAGAACGGCGGTGGCGTTGTTACTGAGGACATTCGTCATGATGGCCACGAATAAAAAGAACGCCGATAGCACGATGGGAATGCTTTGACCTGATAGGGCGTTCACCAGATTCGTCGCCAAATAAGCCGCGCCGCCTGTTTCCTGCAACGCCAGGCCCAGGGCCAGCGCGGCGCCGATCAGCAAGAAGATCCGTCGATCCACGGCGCGCGTCGCCTGGCGGATGTTGAGGCAGCCGGTGGCTATCATGAGCGTCGCCCCGATCACCGCCGCCACGACAATAGGCAGAACGCCAAACGCGGCGCTCAGGATAACGCCTGCAAATATAAACCGGGCGCGATTGGCGTGAGTGATGGCCGGCAATTCCGTGGTTGACCACTCAAGAAGGAGGATATCCCGGTTGGAGCGCAGCGCGGTGATGTCTTCGCTTTTGCCAAAAATGAGCAGGACATCGCCAGATTCCAAACGTATTTCACTCATCCGTGTACGGATCATACGGCTGCGTCTCTGCACGGCTAAAATATCGCAGTTTGTCTGATAATGAAATCCAATCTGAGCAAGGGTTCGGCCGACCATGCGCGAGCCGGGCGCGATCACGGCCTCGATGAGATTGCCTCCGCTGCTGTTGCGTTGCCGATTATCGTCATTGAGCAGGCCGGAACTTGTGACGCCATGGAGATATTCGGGTTTGGAGGATAGAAAGGTCGTCAACGCCTTGCGAGTCGCCGCAACGATGACGGTGTCGCCAGTGCGTAGCGTCAGGTCGTCAAAAGGGGGTAGAAGAACCTCCCCGCCACGCTGAACCATGCGCACTGTCATGTTTGGGAGGCTCGGAAATAGTCCCGCTACTGCGCGCGCGCCGACAAGAGGATGGTCAAATTCCAGTTCGATTTGAGCGATAAATTGCTTTCCCTCAGTTGGCTGAGTGGAGGCCGGTTCTCGCGCCGGTAATATGCGGGGGGCGAAGGCCAGGACGTAAATCACGCCGACGCCCATGAGAACCATGCCGGGAACGGTAAAGTCAAAAAAGCCAATTTTTCCGCTGCCAAGCTTAGCAAATGTTTCAGCAACCAGGAGGTTGGTGGATGAGCCGATCAAAGTGGTCATGCCGCCGAGAACGCAAACAAAGCTCAGAGGCATCATAACAAATGAAACCGATTTATCAGATAGCGTGGCCAGCGCGGCGATGATCGGGATAAACATCACGACAACCGGCGTATTGTTCAGAAAGGCGCTGATGATCATGGCGAAAATGAAAATGATAAGCAGCTTTACGCTGATGGACCCGAATGGCGTGTCGAGCAGCCACCGCATTGGCGCTTCCAGTGCGCCCGTTTGAAACAGCCCCTGCCCAACAATCAAAAGGGCGATAATGGCGATCAGCGCCGGATTGCCATACCCGGCCAGAAGCGGCCCTGGCCCAAGGAGGTTGTGTCCATTGGCGCCGATGACGGGAAAAATGGAAAAGAAGACTAGAAGCCCGCCCATCAAGCCGATGGATGTGATCTCGATCGGATAGCGTTCATAGCAATAGCTGACGATGGCGATAACGATAAAAATCATCGTCGCCCACATCTGCCATGTTGTTACGATTTCACCGGCCATGGAGAGTGCGCCTTGAGAGTGGGGCGGGGGTTAACGTTTGCGAACGGGATTGACCTTCAGTGTGAAGGAGAAAGTAAGCGTGACGCAAGGGGCGGGCGTCTTATAGCCTTGCGCGCCAAGTTGAACAATCAGGCAGCGGGGCTTTAAGTCTTTGAAAAAATATTAGAGTTGGTGGTTTGGAGGCATGACGGGGGCTTCGCGCAACAAGACAATGCTGATGCGCCGATTAGCCGACATATAAGGATCGTCAGGAAATAAGGGCTCT
>JAJFIM010000295.1 GCA_021774995.1 Alphaproteobacteria bacterium
GGGATTTTTTGTGTTGGTTCTGCTGTTGATGGCAATGATCGGATGGCGGTTTGCCGACCCCGAAGACCACGTCATAAAATCGCCGGCCGCCGCTTCTCCCAAATCACTTGGCAATGATCAAAGCGATGTTGGCAATGCGAAAAAACCGGCCCTGGCCGCCATGATCGCCCTGTTGATCGCCGCCTCTCCAGCGGCATATATTACGGTTCGGGAGCAACCAGATTTAATCGGTCACATCACCCTTCCCTTTCCCGAGACATTCGGATCATGGGCGCAAATACAATCAAAGCCGGATTGGGCGCCTTCTTATCCATCCGCTCACGGCGCAAGCCTCAAACGCTACCAATCTGAACGGGGAAGCGTTGATCTCTATATTGCTTATTATCAGAATCAAGCAAAAAACCGGGAAGCCGTCGCCAGTGAAAACCAACTGGCCGACCCCTCCCTTTGGCAATCCGTTGATACGCGCCGCCACGCCCCCAACCTGTCAGGAGCGCCTCCCACGCTTTCAGAAACCACACTCATATCAGGCGCGCGGCAACGTCTTGTTTGGCGCTGGTATTGGGTTGATGGCCAATTCACGTCAAATCCTTTGATAGCCAAACTACTGGAAGCCAAGGCTAATCTGCTCTGGGGAGAAAGCCGAGCGGCAGCCATCATTCTCTCGACCGAGATCCACGCGAATAAACGGTCAGCGATGGCGCGGCTTCATAATTTCGTAAAATCCGGACCTGATATTCGTCATATACTGGAACAAGCCCACTGGACGCCGCGTGCCGCGACGTTTGAAGAACGCAAGGAATAAGATAAAACCATATGTGTGGACTCACGGGCATATTTGATACGCGCGGACAAAGGGAGATAAATTCCAGCGTCTTAAAGCGCATGACCGACGCCATCCGCCATCGCGGTCCTGATGGCGAGGGCATTCATATCGCACCCGGAATAGGATTGGGGCACCGGCGGCTGTCGATTATCGACATCGCAGGCGGGGCGCAGCCCATGCTGAACGCCAGCCGATCCGTCGCTCTCGTTTATAACGGCGAGATCTACAATTTCCCCGATCTAAAAAAAGAACTGGAACAACTGGGTTATCAGTTTCTCACCCATTGCGACACGGAAGTAATCCTTCATGGGTGGGAAGAATGGGGCGAGGCGTGCGTTGAGAAATTCAGAGGCATGTTTGCTTTTGCTCTCTGGGACGCTCGAAAAGACGCCCTCTTTCTCGCCCGCGATAGACTGGGTAAAAAACCCCTATACTACACAACGCTTCCTAATGGTTGGATGTTGTTTGGATCAGAGCTGAAAGCGCTGAAACAACATCCCGATTTTCCAAACCAGCTTGATCCGCAGGCCATCGAAGATTTTTTTGCTTTTGGCTACATACCCGATCCGCGTTCGATTTATGCGGGCGTGCAAAAATTATTACCTGGGCACACCCTAACAATCAGACGGGGGGATCAAGCGCGCCTCAAATGCTACTGGGATCTGAAGCTCAATCAATCAACATTAAGTGATCCGGACGAAGCTGCGTATGAGATGACCGAGCGCCTCACCGAAGCAACGCGCCTTCGCCTCATATCAGATGTGCCTTTAGGCGCTTTTCTGTCCGGCGGCGTGGATTCCAGCGGTATTGTCGCCCTCATGTCAGGTCTGTCGAGCGAACCGGTCAACACATTCTCAATCTCATTTGGCGTCAAGGCCTTTGATGAGAGTGAATATGCTCAGCATATTGCAGATCGTTATCACACAAATCATATTTCTAAGGAAGTCGATCCAGATGAGTTCTCTCTGATTGATAAGCTGACGGAAGTTTATGATGAACCTTTCGGAGATGCGTCGGCACTGCCAACCTACCGCGTCTGTGCGCTTGCCCGCGAACGGGTGACGGTCTGTCTCTCAGGGGATGGGGGAGACGAGCTCTTTGCGGGATATCGCCGCTATCTCTGGCATCAAAAGGAAGCCCAGCTTCGCGCATTAGTTCCCGGCGCTTTGCGCCGCCCTCTTTTTCATCTAGCTGGGCGCCTATACCCAAAACTCGATTGGGCGCCGCGCATGTTCCGAGCAAAGAACACATTTCAAGAACTCGCCATGGACGAAGATATGGCGTTTTTTCATAGCGTTTCGATCACATCCGATGCAGTGCGGCAAAAACTTTTTACACAACGCCTCAAATCCGATTTGCAAGGTTATCACGCCAGCGAAATCATAACCCAGCACATGGGGGCGGCGGATACGGACGACCCCCTCATGCGCGCGCAATATGCAGATATGAAAACCTGGCTTCCCGGCGATATTTTAACAAAAGTCGATCGGGCAAGCATGGCGAACTCACTCGAAGTCCGCGCGCCATTGCTGGACCATCGTTTGGCGGAATGGTCGGCAGCGCTTGACCCTCAACTGAAACTCCATGGAGCCGTGGGCAAATATGTGCTGAAACGCGCCCTAGAGCCATTTGTTCCCGATGACATATTGTACCGGCCCAAGCAGGGTTTTTCCATGCCGCTGGCGACTTGGTTTCGTGGCCCACTACGCCAAAAAATACACGCTTCCGTAAACGGCCCAGTATTAGCGCAAACGGGATTCTTCGAACCTCAAGCTCTGGAAGAACTCGTCAGAGACCATGAATCTGGAGCAAGAGACCACAGTTCAATCCTGTGGTTATTGTTAATGTTTGATTCGTTTCTGCGCGCGGAGAGCGGACAAGCTTCTGAAAAAATACCTGCATAGAACAAACGCATCAACTAAAAGCTACGCGATGCCGCCTGCCAGGCGTACACGCCTATTCCAAGCCATCCCGAAAATGACAGCATAACCCAAATAGCAACGCTGACCCTGAGTGAAAACTTTTTTTCGGCGCCTACGGGTTCGTGGGTTAAAAGATGCGGGTAATGCCACATCTTTATTCTGTGTACTGTTGTGATCATTCTAACACTCAACACTGATTTAAGATCAGGAGATGTTAAAGAGCCGCCCGTAAACATCTTATTAAAGAACGAAAAACGCCCATTAAGGATTAACGCACCTTAAACATTGAAAAAGCGCGCCCTGACCCAAGTTTTCATGCTCTCTGTTTGACAATGCGTGAAAAAAGTTCAAGCTGATGCGTCGTCGTTTCCCGCCAACTGAATTTTTCAGCATAGAGACGCGTCGCACTTCTCTCAGGCAAGCACTCAAGCAAGCGCGTAATGGCGCTAGAAAGCGCCGCGGGGTTGCGCTCTTTCACCAACAAGCCCGCTTCCGGACTTCGCACCACCTCCCCCGTACCCCACACATCTGTCGCGACGACCGGCGTTCCACACGCCATGGCCTCCAGCAGTACATTGGCCCACCCCTCTCGCGAAGACGCCAACACCAGGGCGTCGGCTGCGGAGTAAATATCGGGCAGCATCTCATGGGGACATTGCCCTAAAAACCTGACGCGCCGCTCAACGCCCAAATCTTCTGCGAGCCGCTCCAGATTTTGCCGCTCGGGCCCCGACCCCACAATCAGGAGAGTAAGCTCAGGATGATCAGAAATCGCCTGAATAATCAGATCATGACCCTTGCGGGGGATCAGGTGGCCAACGGAGAGGATGGCGCGCCCGGTGAGGTCAAGCTTAGCTCTGGCAAGAACGCGGTCTTGAGGGCTAAATATTTTTAGATCAACGACATTGCGAAAAACACCGATTCGCTCCTTCCTTATGCCCATCGCAACCAATTCTTTTTTCAAAGCAGCCGCAACGGTGATAAGACCGCTGGCGTGCTCTGCCGCCTGAAGTATCTGGCGCCTTGGGATTGGAAATTGGGCAATTTCGCTCACATCACTGCCCCGTGCGGTCATCACATAAGGCGCCTCCAGATCGCGCGCGAGTCGGGAGGCGGCCACGCCATCGGGATAGAAATAATGCGCATCGAGAAGATCAAAGCCCCCTTCCTTCTCCGCCAACTGAACAACGAAAGATTTCACGCCCTGGTACAAAAGAGACGCGGCGACAGTCATGCCAAATTTTGGAATCACAAGGTATCGCGGATGGTAGAGACGAAGGCCGTAACGCTCCTCCTGGGCCGGCACGCGGGCAAATACGCCATAACGGCCAAAATGTCTTGAGCTGAAAGGAAAATAGGGAACCGGCGCCACCACCGTCACGCGCGCCTGCCCGCTCTCCACCAGATGGCGAATGCGATTTTCAACAAACACCCCATGGTTGGGCTGGGCTTCATTGGGGTAAAGCGTGGTAAAAGTCAGAATTTTCAACATAACGTCCCCCCCGAAGTCCACCGGATCATTCATTTTAGTAGTGAAGCCCAGAGGAATAACGAACCGTTAATAACGGAGCCTTTGCGTAGATTAAGTGAGGTTTAAAAAGTCCAAAGGAAAAAACATGTGACACGCCAAACCCCAAGAAAACCCTCGACAACTG